>JAYPBG010000109.1:8002-10403 GCA_038124075.1 Gammaproteobacteria bacterium | reverse complement strand
CCGTTCGGAGGTGGCGGGTATAGACCCCCGGCGACTACCGTCCATCAATCTTGATATTAAGCATCTCTATCTTGATAACGAAGCGTGGGGCAGCTGGCAGGCTCAGCTTCGCCCTCATCCCAATGGGGTTGAGTTGATGCAGCTGCACGCCAATGTGCGCGAGCGTTCATTGGATTTGACCGGTGAGTGGTTGAACACTGTTTCGGAGGAGGGGGTGCCGAATATTCGAAGCAGGGTGGAGGGGCATGTGCGTGTCGGTGATGTTGCAAAAGTGATGTCCGCTTGGGGGTATGTGCCCAGCATGACGAGTGAACGAGGCTTGATGAATGTGGATCTGAGCTGGCAGGGGGGGCTGTATGACTTTGACCCTACTCGTACAGAGGGGCAGTTGGTATTGGATATTGAAAAGGGTGAACTGTTGGATGTGGACTCAGCCGCATCGACGGTGCGTGTCATTGGCCTGTTGAATATCCATACATTGCAGCGTCGACTTCAACTCGACTTTCGAGATCTGTTTAATAAAGGGTTGGCGTATGATACGGCGAAGGGGACGTTTGATGTGAGCGCCGGTGTATTGACAACACCGAAGCTTCGTATCGAAGGGCCTTCAGCACAGTTTGAGATCAGTGGTCGAACAGATTTAAAGCAAAAAGAGATTGATCACACCTTGAAAATCACCCTCCCCATCAGTCGAAATCTAGTACTGCCCGCTGCTGCTGCAGGAGGGTTGCCGCTTGCGGCCACGGCGTATTTGGTCGAACGTGCTTTAGGTGATCAGTTGGATAAGCTAACAACATTTAAGGTGCGAGCGGTGGGCGACTGGAATGACCCAAAGCTGTCACCCGTGAATCAGTTGGATGATCGTAAGGGAGGTGGGAAGCCGTGAGCGAAAAAGCGCGTATAGCGGTTGTGCAGATGGTGAGTGGTGATAGCCTCTCTGACAATTTGGCGCAGGCGGAGCAGCTGATTCAACAAGCTGTCGACCAGGGCGCAAACATACTGCTGCTACCGGAAAATTTTGCTATGTTCTCTGCGGAGCAATACCGTGCGTTGGCCGAGCAGCAAGGCCACGCTTTGCAAAACTTCATCGCGTCGGCGGCTAAGCAGCATAAGCTCTGGATCTGTGCGGGCACCCTCCCGCTTCTGGCACCCTCTGATGCGGGTGTTGAGGCGGGCGTTGAGGCGGGCGTTGAGGCGGGGAAGGTGCGCGCGGCTTCTCTGCTGTTTAATGATCAAGGGGCATTGGTAGCGCGTTACGATAAAATACATCTGTTCAATGTCACTGTTCAAGATGCTCAAGGTTGCTACTCTGAGGGGCACTATATGGCGCCCGGTGATCAGCCTGTGTTTGTGGATACGCCCTTTGGTCGTATTGGTTTATCGGTCTGTTATGATCTTCGTTTCCCAGAGCTTTATCGATATTATGCATCCAATGGTGTTGAGCTTGTTATGGTGCCCAGTGCTTTTA
Source organism: Gammaproteobacteria bacterium (assembly GCA_038124075.1). GTDB lineage: Bacteria > Pseudomonadota > Gammaproteobacteria > Pseudomonadales > JAYPBG01 > JAYPBG01. The sequence goes on along the minus strand of JAYPBG010000109.1, from coordinate 8,935 downwards.
CGGCTGTGACAGGTGAGGCGCACTGGGATGTTCTGCTCAGGGCGCGTGCGATAGAGAATCAAATGTATATTGCAGGGGCTAATCAGGGGGGGAGAAACAGTGCTAAGCGGGAAACGTGGGGGCACAGTATGGTTGTGGATCCTTGGGGAGGCGTGATTGCTGAGTGGGAGCAGGGGCCCGGTGTTGCGGTGGGCGTGATCGACCGGAAGCAGCAGCAGACGTTACGTCGGGACTTTCCCGTGCTTCAGCACAGAGTCTTACATGGGGTCTCTTAAAGAGTTTAATAGAAGGGTTTAATAGAAAGGGTCTGTAAAAATAGGGTCAATGCCTTGTTAGGTCAAGGCATTGACACCGCTGGTGTTCGATATTATGCCGCTTTTCTTCTGCGAGCAACACCGAGGCCAAGCATGCTTAAGCCCAAAAGTGCAATGGAGGCAGGCTCTGAGACAGCTGAAACACCTTCATAAGCAAGTGTTGCTTGAACAAACGAGCTGCTGTTGAAAATATTAACTGCGCTTGCCAGGTCAATTTCAAGCGTCGCACTTAAGCTGGATGTGATTGCATCCATGAGTGTGCTTGAGATGGCGAAAGCTTGTTCAAACAGTACGTCGTTGAAGCCGTACTGTTGGATAACCGTACCGTTGGCTGGTGCTGCAATGCCGTTGAATACACCGTCTAGGTTAAAGCCGAGGTTTTCAACGTTTGGAAAGCCTACAGAGTAATCACCGCGCGCTAAAATGGTGAGTGTTCCGCCGCCTGTAGAGTTTGGGCTTGAGATTCCGTGTAGCTAACAGGTACCGCATGTGCGGTTGCCGCAGTGAACATAACAGCGATGGTAAGTAAGATCTTATAGATTGATTGCATTTTAACTTCCTTTTATGTGTTAACGAATGATAGGTATTTCTTGGTCTTGCGGTTTCAAAGGTAGAGTAT
>JAYPBG010000109.1:0-7992 GCA_038124075.1 Gammaproteobacteria bacterium | reverse complement strand
ATGTTATATGCTATATGTTATATGCTATATGTTAGATAGCGTTGGGCCCTGTTTGATGCGCGCTGTATATTATGCGCTCTATATTAAAAATTGTGTGGTGTTATTTTGTGCTGGGAGTGTGTTGGGAGTGTGTTGAGAGTGTGCTGAGAGTCATTCTGGGTTGAGTCGGTATCTTTTGGGGTGGCTTCGGTTGTCTGTTTAAATGCCTAAAGAGTCTAGAAGATCGTCAACTTCGCTTTGTGCTGGATTGTCCTCCAAAAATTCTTGTGTTTGGAGGTTTTTCTCTGATTCATCTAATGTGTCGAAAAGGGATTTCAGTTGCAGCATGGTCAGTAAGAATTTCTGATCTGTAATTTGGTCTTGGGTGTATAGATTTAAGCTTTTCTCTTGTTCCTCTTTGATCACGTTTAACAATAAAGGCTTGATGTCGTCCCCAAGAGAAGGCGCCGCTGTGAACAGTTTGTCAGCAATTCCCTCCATGATATCCATCTGTTTTTCTTTCATCTCATGGTAGGTGTCGTTCACTTTTTTCAGTTCTGCTCCGCAGGACTTGACAACATTTTTTATCTGTTCCGCTTTTTCTTGTAGTTCGGCGGTTCGCTCTTGGACGCGCTGTTCAAGATTTTCGTTCAGTTTCTGTACTTCAACTTCAGTCTGTTTTCGGCGGGTAATATCGGATATTAATACAGTAAAGACAATCTTATCTTCATGAAGCAGTTTGTAGGTCGCCAGTTCTAGCCATTGCGCCTGGCCTTGAGAGCGTGTTTCCAGTTCATAGCTGCCTGTACTCTGTTCGTATGCGGCCAGGTACTCTAAGTATGGGCATTGAGCAACCTCAATATCTTCATCTGACATAAGAGCGATACCGCCTCGCGCCTCAATAGGTTTAAAGGCTACATTGGAGAGCCCCTCTACTTCAGGAAGGAGTGCATGGAGTGGTTTACCCTCGATTTCACCTTCGTTTTTATTGAAAATAGCGCGTACGCCTGGCGTTGCTGACTGAATAATCCCCTCTGCATTAATGCTGAGTAAAACAAAATTGGCAACGGTCTGAAGAATGTTGAACAGTTCGGCTTGACGCATGCTCAATGTGAGACCTCCTATTGTGTCTTCAGCGGCATCTGCTCTTATATTGCCAAGCGGCCATAGCGCGCTCTTTAAGTGAGTATAGACGGGATTTTTATTGTGGCCCTGTGGGTTGTTCAGGGCTGTCCCAGGTGGCGGACCATAGCTGTTTGCCACTGAGGTAGTGAACCGAATCATTCAATAGGATACCGCGTTCCACGGCGTTGAGTTGGGCGGATGTGTCACCCTCTTCAGTTTCTGCACGTTTAATAGCACCATGATGCGTTAGGCTGGGTGCATTGTTATTGAGATCTTGAATTGAGAAAAGTGCCAGGCCGGTATATTGCCAGGAGAGGTGGCGCTCTTCATTGTCATATTCGTAGAGTGAGAGGGGCAGGGTAAAGCGATGTTCGTCACTGGATGAGGTGACAATGCTGAAGGCTTTAAAATTGTTGGTGGCCGGTGATCGGGTGTAACGATCGCCCAAGGTGATTGAGCTAATCACCGAAGGTGCTGTGATCTGACTGACATCAAATAGACTCGCTTTCAACCCTTGTGTTAGGCCGTTTTCATCGGCATCATACCCAATGCCCAGGAGTCGGTCGTTGTTGATCGGGTGCAGCAGCTCTGAGAAGCCGGGCAGCTCCAGTTCACCCGCGATAAAGGGTGCTTCAGGGTCAGTAATATTAAACACGTAGAGTGGGTCGGTGCGTTGGAAGGTGACGACGTAGGCACGCTCACCCATGATTCGAACTCCGTAGATGGATTCGTTAGGCTTGCCAATGACCGCAGGTTGGTCGGGATTGGGCAGTTGAGCAACCTGTTCCAGTGCGTCGGATGCGACACTCTCTTTTAAAACGGTCAGTCGGTGACCGGTATCATTTGGAATGGCGTCATCCGTTGTCGCATCACTGGTGACGGCGATCAGTGCACCGTCGCGCTCGCCCAGTCGATACGCAGGGTTATTCCAGCCTAAATAGCCTGGGAGGCTGCCACTGCCACGATAGTCAGGGCTTTGTGTCTCTAAGCCAAATTTATGCACTGCGGTGATCGGCTCCTGGTTAAAGCGATAAAGAGGCTGGCTGCCAAAAAGGTAGAGCGCATCCTGAGACATATAGATGCCTTGTGTCGGTGCTGTTGTGCAGAGTGCATCTCTGTCTGAAAAGTCATCCAGGCTGATGCGAACGATGGTGATGATTTCAGGGGTATAGTAGGGGGAGCGGTCGTTTTCACGGTCGAGATTGCTCGGTAAGAAACATTGCTCAGCACTCACGAGTGTCTCTGTGGTGCCATCGTCTCTTTTAAGGGTTGGCAGCAGTTGATCAAGCGAGAGTTGGTCTATGAGGGCTTGGTTAGCGTCGATCTGTGATTCAGTAGAGGGGTACCAGGTGAAGTTGCGCAGATAGGGGGTCGTACGGGTCACGATATAGAGTGCGTTGCCAATGCGTCGAGAACCGATCAGATAGGCGCCCTCAATGGTCGCCTGCTCTTCTGGAGTTATCGTGGTGGGGTTTTGAGTGTTGTAGGTTTGCAACCCCACTGCGCCAGCTGACCAGTATCGATAGTCATCCCATTGATCGTAACGGGCGTGGCCGGTGAGGACGGTTAAACGATCTTGGTAGAGATAGAGTCCTTCGATGTTGACGCTGTTTTGACTCACTTTGCTGCTATCAAGGGTCGGCTGTTCGATGGTGAGCGTTGTAACCTCGTCTGCTTTGGCGGGGGCATCGCTGAGTTGCATAACGCGAATAGAGGCAGGCGCTCTTTCTGAGGTTTTCGGTGCAAGGCTCATGCGTGCAGAGGTAGCAGTAGAGGTCGAGATGTCTATTTCTGCAACGGGCGGAGCGAGCGTGATAGCATCCGTGAGGAGCGGCTCAGCCCAGTAGTAGTATTGAGGACGATGGGCTATGTAGAGGTATTCGCCATCGAATTTCATCAGATCCGCCTCATCGACACCGGCTTCTTGTAAATAGGTGGTCGAAAAAGTGTCATCGCTGCTGGCACTTTCTGTGCTACTGGCGCTCTCAGCGCTGCTTGCAGAGGCTGGGCTGTCGGCAAGGGTTTGAATAGCGTCATTCATTATACTGATCGCTACCCCTGTATTGATGTTTGAGGTGTCATCAATATAAGTGGGTGTGCTCTGATTGCTGTTCTCAAACGCCTGCTTGATATAGGCTTCAAAGGCATCTTTGGAGGTGGGTGACAATGTGTAGCGCGCTTGTACCGTGCTGTCTGACTGATCGTCAAGGTTGCTGCTCGTGCCACCACCATTGCCGCCGCAGCTGCTTAAACAGGCATAGGCCGTGAGTAGGGAGAGTTTGGCTATCTTTTTAGTACTTATTTTTTTAGCTGTGTGCTGTTTTGATCTGTACAATGTCATCCCTGTTATCATCCTATATGCCTTATCTGCTCGTTATGTCTTCCGGTTGAATGCATCAAGCTGCTCTGGCGTGGCAGGTGTTTGAAAGCGCGCTTTCCATTCAGTATAAGGCATGCCATAAATCTGTTCACGTGCTTCTGCATCTTCAAGGGTCAGACCTTCCTCTTCGGCGGCAGCACGATACCACTTGGAGAGGCAGTTTCTGCAGAAACCGGCGAGGTTCATCAGGTCAATGTTTTGGACCTCTTTGTGTTCATCCAGATGCTTCAAAAGGCGGCGGAATACGCGGGCTTCTATATTGGCTTGTGTGGGCTCTTTTGGTGCAGGCTTGTCGATTAATCGATCGCTCATGATGGTTCTCACGTTTGGTCTGTTTGAAGGGTTGGGAGGCGTTAAAAGCGGCGTCTCGGGCAAGCAGCTCAGAGTTGGGCATAATGTAAGCGAGGTAAGGCGTCTGCTGGGTCTGGGCTGCTGTGACCGGACTGTTTGGATGGAACATGCACGGCTCTGTGCAGTTCGCCGCCAGATTATCAGGTGTTTACGGCCGGTGGACAAGTTAATTTTTGTAGAAAAAAGGTAATTTAGTCCGCATCACTGTCCGTGTTGATGGTGCTCTCGTTATTGTTTTTGCCGTCGTGCTCTGGTGTGTGGGTCGCTTCGAGTGCTAGATGGGCTTCGTGGGTGTCGCGGAGAAACCGGAACAGCTGCCTTTGTGCGCTGGGTGGCAGGTTGTCGCTGACTTCATGTCGAGCGCGCTTAGTGAGTTGGCGCAGTTTGGGCCTGTCGATCTCTGGGTATTCCGCAATGACGGCATTGATTGCATCATTACTCCCTTGGAGCAGTGAGGTGCGGATCGCTTCCAGTCTTTTGAATGTTCTATCCTGGGACTTTCGTTCCAGCTCTATGGCGCCCAGCGCCTCCTCAATCTCATCCATCGACTCAGACTTCATCAGCTTGCCGATGAACTGTTTTTGACGGCGAAGGGCTTCGCGGCTCTTTAAGCGTTTTGCTTCGTCAATGGCGTTGCGAAGCTGTTCACTGATATTTAAGGTGTCCAATACGTCGGCTTTTTGGTCGATCAAACTTTCACCTAAAGCCTGGTAGCGATGCATGTCGCGTTTCATTTGGCTTTTGCTGGGGCGTGAGTAGGTAGGCTCTTCCCGCTCGTTGGCCCCATCTTGTCTGCACTTCTTTTTCGATCGCTTTTTGCTCATAACTTGCTCATTGTTTGCTTATAGTTGGCTCAGTAGAGGGGTAGCTGCTCAGTCCTGGTTGGGTGTAGGCTGAATCGGTTGAACAAGCGTGAATTTAGCACAGATAGGCCTTTGCGTTAAGCGCCTTGTGTAGAGTATATTCTAGGGGTATTCATTAGCGTTACACGAGGAGAGATAATGGCCATTATCGCGTTTGCTGCAAGCTCTAGTACAACATCGATTAATAAAAAACTGGTCGAATACGCGGCCTCTTTGCTTGATAATCAGGATTTTGAGGTCCTTGACTTAAATGACTTTGAGTTACCTATTTTCAGCGTAGACCTTGAGGCAAAGATTGGACAACCGGAGGCTGCTCAAGCATTTCTCAATAAAATCCAATCGAGCAGTGGTATCCTAATTTCCTTTGCAGAGCATAATGGCAGCTACTCTGCGGCATATAAAAATCTATTCGATTGGTGCTCTCGTATTGAGCCTAAGGTCTATAATGAGAAGCCTATGGTGCTCTTAGCGACCTCCCCAGGGCCCGGTGGCGCAAAATCTGTTCTTTCTCAAGCGGTAAATTCAATGCCTTTTTTTGGGGGAAGGGTGAAAGCCAGTTATTCATTACCAGATTTCAATAATAATTTTGATCTTCAGAAAGGGGCTGCATCAAACCCAGACATTGTGCAGGAGATCACGCATGCTGTTGCGTCTTTAATGGATGAAGAATAAAGGTAAAACGATGAGACAAGAACCCTCTAAAAAATCAAGTAAGGATTAATCATGCAAACACTTAATTGGACCTCTGAACTGATCACACTGTTAACCACAACGGGGCTGGTGTTTGCAGTTATCGGTTATCTGCTGGCGAATACAGTGCTGGGTAAAAAAAATGCACAGCTCACCGCAGGACTTAATCAGAGCAAAGATGATTTGGAAGCCGCGCATGCTGCAAGTGCAGAGTATCAACAACAGTTAAAGCAGACCGAAGCAGCCCTTCATGAGCAGATCGTCATGGAAGGGCGCTATAAAGAGCAGCTCACAAGTGCGCAGGCCACACAAGCGCGGCTTACGGATGAGCTTGCTCAGCAGAAAGAAGAGGGTGTCAGTCAGCAGCAGGCTCTGCACGCGTACACCGATAAATGCCATAGTGCTGAAAAAGCCAGGGCGAGCGCTTGCGCTGAAGTTAAATCAATGAGAGAGCAAGAGGCGGATTTGCGTCAACGCCTTACTGAGAGCACCCATGATGTAAAAACCGCTCATCAGCAGATGAACACACTTAAAGACAGTTTGGCTGAAGAAGGTAAACGCGCCAAATCGTTTGAAAGTCGGCTTCAAGCGTCGGAAAAGCACTTTAATGAATTAAAAGATAACCTTGCGCAACAGATGAATCAGTATGAACGTTTACAGCAGGCGCATCAGAGTCTGACGAAACAGCATACGCAATTGAAAACCGAACTCGATGAGCGTGAAGCCAGTCATGTGCGCGAGTTGGCTAACTTTGAGAAGCAGAAAGAGAGTCTATCAGAGCAGTTTAAAGTGCTCTCTCATGAGATTTTAGAGGCAAAAAGTAAATCCCTTCATGAGAGCAATAAGCTCACGATGACGTCAGTGATGAACCCTTTTCAGCAGTCCATTGATAATTTTAAAAAAGAGGTTCAAGAGATTCACCACCGTGAAACGACTCAGCAGGGTGAGTTGCGAAAAGAGCTGGCGTCGCTGAAAGAGCTCAATCAAAAGATCACCACAGAAGCTCATGAACTCTCAACGGCTTTGCGGGGTCAGAAAAAACTGCAAGGTAATTGGGGTGAGCTGGTGCTTGAGAATGTTCTTGATCGGTCGGGATTGCAGTTAGGTAAAGATTATCGGCGAGAAGTGAGCGTCACCACAGAAGAGGGTCGTCAACGCCCTGATGCCGTCGTCTATTTGCCGCAAGAGAAGCACCTGATTGTCGATGCCAAGGTTTCACTCAATGCTTATACCCGTTATGTGAACGCGGAAGAGGAGCTTGAGCGTGCTCAGGCACTCAAAGAGCATGTTCATGCGGTGGGCAGTCGCATTAAAGAACTGGCCGATCGAGACTACTATAAGCTGCCCGGTTTTAACTCCCCGGAGATGGTCTTTATGTTTGTCCCTATTGAATCGGCCTTTGTTGAAGCGCTTAAGGCGGATGAAACCCTTTTTCAGCAAGCGATCGAAAATAACGTTTTGGTCGCCACGCCCACTACATTGTTGACCAGTTTGAATATTGTGCGTCAACTGTGGCGTTACGAGGATCAGAATAAACACACGGCGGCGCTGGCCAAAAAAGCGGAGACTGTCTTTAAAAAACTCAACTCTTTTCTCGGCAGTTTTGAAAAGATCAAAAAAGGGCTGGATACTGCCACGTCAGCTTACTCGACCGCGGAGAATCAGCTGGTCAGTGGTAAAGGGAATCTGGTCAAGCAAGTAGGTGAATTTAAAAACCTTGCGCCGGCCATTAAGGCAGAGCTGCCTGACTATTTCACGGAAAAAGCGGCTTTAGAGATTGATTATATTCCCGTCAATCGTGAAGAGGGTGACAAGATCAAGGTAGAGAGCAATGAGTTTGATCTAGGATAAGGAAGAAATAAATTTAGATAAGTCGCCCCGTTAGCGGCGACTTGATCGCATTCTAACGAGGATAAAGCGAGGATAAAAAGGACCGAGGATAAGGACAGGGACCGATCGAGGATAAGGACAGCCATAAAAGCCAAAGGAGGTTGATAAATAATCAGTAATTGTTGCGTGCGTTTATACCTGTTCACGCTCGATCACCCGAGAAGAGATAAAATATACAATTTACATAGCTTATACCGAGGGAACCAGATGAGAATCTTTGAAAGGCTTATTGAAACGCTTAGAGCGCCTGCTCATCAGGCCCTAATTGACCTGGCGAGTATAGAGGGGAGTGTGTTTTGATAGGAAGAGGGTATGAGACTCTATGAGAGTGCTTGCAAACCTCCCTTCACCCACTTTTTATCAGCCGTTTGTTTATGGCGGGCCATCGATGCTTTATTGCCTGAAACAACTGAAAACATGCTGCCATATTTTTTGATGGATGTAGCCCATCGATCTGTCTGAATACCTAAACGATCCAGCAGTGGAGGTACATCTTCGCTGATGAAGCCCTTCTTATCGCTTCTTATTACTCGCCCTGTCTCCTCAACGAGCTGTAGATAGTCCTCAAATGAAAATGGAATGCAAGGTTCTGGATTTGATTGAGCTGCACCCTCAAAGTTTAACAGAGGTGCTTTGGGTAGATCAGCGTTTGGAAAAGGCGTAGCATTTTTCTTTTGGGATAGTTTGCTCAGAGCAGCGCTCTGCTTGTTTAAG
>JAYPBG010000108.1:2088-10418 GCA_038124075.1 Gammaproteobacteria bacterium | reverse complement strand
GCATCTGGGTGGATGCTGGGTGTTCATGGATAAATTTCACTAAATAGTGATTGATCGCCTCCTGCAGTCGCGACTCCCCCATGCCAAATAGGCGCCAGCGTCGAGTGGCGGGCATATTGGGTAGGGCGTATCGCTCAGCAAGGTTGGGAGAGATGCTTTGATTCAGCATAGGTTTTAATTCAGATGGCACGCCAGGGGTGGCTAAGATAAGGCAGTTGTTGTGCTGAAGTTGTATGCCTACGGCTGAGCCCACAGGGTTGGGTATAATGTCGCAATCACTGGGCAGCCAGGCTTGCTTCCTGTTGGCTTCATTGAGTTGATGGATGCCGATGCGCTCAGCCCACTGCTCAAGGTGCTTCATGGCGCCGGTGTGGATTGAAAGTGGATGCCCTGTGACGCGTGCGAGCACTTCAGAGGTTAGATCATCATTGGTTGGCCCTAGGCCGCCATTGATGATCAAAATATCGTGATCATGACTGAGCGTTATGATCTCTTGATGGAGTGCATCGGGATGATCGCCCAGGGTTGTCTTGCGTGAAATGGTCAGTCCGAGGGGCTTTAGTGTTTGTGCAATAAGGGCTGAGTTGCTGTCGATGGTGTCGCCGCTCATGAGCTCGCTACCGGTTAATAGAAGAGCAATTTTAGGCAGTTGATGTGTCGTCATCGCTTGATCTATGGCTATCCTGTTTTTGACGGCTATTGTTGATTAATACTGTTGATTAATATGGCTGGCCCAGTTTAGCTGTTTAGATTTTGGATGTCCCGTTCTTTCGTTCTTTTCCTGTTCTTTCTTTGTTATTGCTGAATGCCCGCTTTGGATGCTCTTGGGTGCCCTGCTCCTATAAGGGGCACGGTTGGGTATTGACGGTACAAATAACGGTGTTGCCATTGCCGATATACTCTATATGGTCAAAGCTGAGCATCGCGGCCATGGCGATGCCGCGACAGTGGCTGTGTTTTGCACGCCTTGGATCGATCTGCATATACTGTTGCCAGTGAAACCCATTGCCCTGATCTTTGATGGTTAAGGTGATGTGGTCACTCTCGCGCTTGAAGTGGGCTAGAACGGTTTTATCCTTGTTTTCTGGTAGGGCGAGACGTCGTTGAATCTCTTCTTCCCAGCCATTAATTTTATGGAGTTCTGTTTTTTCTTCGTAGGTAATGCCTAAGTTGCCATGTTCAATGGCATTAATCAACAGCTCTGAGATGCCTAAGATGGCATTGTCTCCGTTAGGGAAGAAATTGGCTAAGAAGGTGGCGAGATAGCGTGCATCCTCAATCGTTGTGGCTTCGAAGTAGCTCTCTTTGACCAGTTTTAATTTTTGCCTAAAATCATAGAACTCCCTTTTTAGCTTACAGCGCTCTTTATAATCTTTGATGGCATTTCTGACAACAGAGAGCATGATTTGGACATCATAGGGTTTGGTTAAGTAGTAGTAAACGCCCGCTTTAATGCCTTCGGCGACTTGATTTTTTTCTGCAGCAGCCGTTTGCATAATGACTGGAATGTGTTTGGCGCTTTTGTCGGTTTTAACTTTCTCCATAAACTCCATGCCGTCCATCACAGGCATCATTCTATCGAGTAGAATAGCCACGATTCGATCCTTATTGTCTTGCAGTATTGACCATCCTATTTGACCATTTTCGGCTTGAAGAAGCTCGCAGCCTTCATTTTCAAGGTCAAGTTCAAGCATGTAGAGGTTGTTAGGGTCGTCATCGATAAGCACAATGGCGTCCTTTTTCTGTTCAGTTTCGCTATGCTTGGTTTCACTGTGCTCATCTGCATGTTTGCTCATATGATCGATCTCTTCCGTGGGCCTTTTGCGCTCTATGCTCTTGTATTGCATTTTGTTGTTATAGTGCTGTTGTTATCGTGCTGCTGTTATAGTACTGCTGTTATCGATTGTTGCTCGGTTGGCAGCAGGATACAGAAGGTAGCGCCTTTGTCTGCATTGTTTTCCGCCCAAATGTGCCCGCCATGTGCGTTGATAATCTCTTTGCAAATTGAGAGGCCTAGCCCTGTGCCGCCAGCCCCAGTTTTTGTGCGATTACTCTGTATAAACTTGTCAAACACATTTTCAAGTTCGTTTTCTGGGATGCCGATGCCCTCATCGGAAACACAGATCAGGAGTTGTTGCTCCCCTTTCGTGTAGTGGCAAATGACTTTTATGGTGCTCTGTTCTGAGCTGAATTTAATCGCATTTGATAGTAAGTTTAGAAGAACTTGGTGTATTTTTCCTCGATCACACTCAATAGTTGGGTTGTTGAGTGTGCTTGGAGGCAGCTGTAGAGTGAGCTGTTTTTCTTGGGCAAGTATACTGATTTCATTGCAGACCACTTCAATTAATGCGTTGATGTCTGTATTCATCATGTCGTACTCGATATTGCCTGATTCCAGTTTCGATAGGTCAAGCAGATCGTTTAGGAGGGTGAGCAGCCGTTGGCCGCTGTTTCGGATGCGTTCAAGGTTGGAGGCTTGTTTTTCGCTGGGCCATCGATCGATGCGCTCGAAACCAATTCTTGAGAAGTTAATAATGGCGTTAAGGGGGGTGCGCAGCTCATGGCTCATATTGGCTAGAAACTCTGATTTCATCTGGTTGGCCTTTTCGGCGCTCTGTGTCGCCTTTTCAGCTTCCTCTTTGGCCAATATCAGGTCACTCGTTTGTTGGTCGACCATCTCTTGGAGGTGGTCTCGATGCAGGCGAACCACCTCTTCAACTTGCTTTCGTTCAGTGATGTCTTGAAATGAGCCAAAGATGGAGGTGACCTGTTGATCGGGGCCCAGCTCAATATCACCGGCGGTGACGATATAACGTTGTTCCCCGTTGGGTCTAATAATGCGCGCTTCAAAACAGAAACCTTTGCGCAGGTCTGTTGCTTCTTGAAAATAGCGATGCACCATTGCGCGATCTTCAGGGTGGTAGAACTCTATGGCGGAGTCAATGGTGAGGGTAGATTGGTTGGCTCTGATGCCGAGAATGTCATAGGCCTGCTCGGACCAAAACTGCTCGTTTTTGAGCCGGTTAATATGCCAGGAGCCAAGTCCGGCTTGCGATTCCGCCATGGCCAGCATACGTGCTTGTTCGTGGACATGCACGGCGTTTTGTCGAAAAACGGCGATCGCTTTGAGCATACTGCCAATCTCATCATCTCGATCCGATATATCTAAGGTGGCATGAATATCGCCTCCGGCAAGGCGGAGCATATGTTCGGTAAGGCGTGAAATAGGGTTAAGCACGCGTTGTTGAAGACGAATGAAGAGCAGTAGCATAATAACGCTCAATAGCAGGAGCACAATAAGATCGAGTTCTACACGGAATGTGTCCGTCTGTTGTGTGTGGTTAATGGCTTCAGTAAGCGGTACTCTGGCGGCGTGCTCGATCTGCTGTAGAGCCGATAAGACAGCGCTCAGTGATGCTTCCCAGGTCTGAAGTGAGATGATTGGGCTCCCATTTAGCAGTGTGCTGGCATAGACGTTACGGCGTATATCATCGAATGTCTCAAAATTTTTAATAGAGCTTTTCAGGGCTTGCTGCAGGGCCTGTGTTGTTGAGAGGGGCATATAGGCAATGTCAAGCGTTCGCTCACGCGTGCGTTGTGATTCTGCTAGCAAGTAGTTGTAAAACAATGAGAAAATTTCTCGCTGTTCTGAGGCTTGCTTTCTCAGCTCTACGAGGTGGATGGCATCTTTTTCTGATAGCGTGTTTGTGCGTATAACCCTGTCAAGAATCTCTGCCTCTTCAATGGTTTTTTGATACAGGGTGGTGGTGGCGCGCCGTACAATCAGTTGTTGGTATTGAATATAGGCTCTATGGTTGCTGGGCGAGGCGATCAGGAGTCGAAGGTGGTCATTGGCATTGAACAGCTCATGTATAGAGGCTTGCCATTGGGTAGGGGGTAGGCGGGCAGGGGACTCTAGGAGGCGCTCTAAGGTCTCTTTGAATGCTGAGTTGGCCTGTGACATCTTATTTAAATCACCAATTTGGGGTCCAAGGAGTGTGTAGACTTCGTTGAGCAGCAGGGTTAGGGTCTGTTCATGTGTATGGATGAGTTGGGTCAGTACGGCTTTTTGTGTGCGCCCATATTTTGTGTGATTTTTTGCGTGATTTGTTGTGTGTTGATCTTCATCCGTCAGGTGAACAGTATGAAGTATGTTGAGGCCGAGAAAGAGAATCTCTGATAGGTTGTAGTCAATGGCTCTAGATTGTTCGGTAAGTTTGTTGACAACGGAGGTGCGGTTGCTCTCTTGGCTGTTTTCAAATGCCTGAACAAGCGCATGCCCAGCTAAAATCGATGTAAGAGTGGCCGGGATAAGGAAGCTGATGATCAATAGTCGCCGTATGCTGATGATATTGATAACGCTTTTTTTGTTCATGGTTTATGAATCGATTATTTTATAGCACGGCGTATAAGCTTTGTTGCCTAATTTCATCCGCCCTTGAGAGACAAAGGCCCTTAAGAGTTCATCCAGCATCGCCATTATTGTAGGGTCACCTTTTATTTCATAGGGCCCATGCTCTTCAATACAGCGAATCCCTGACTCTTTGACATTGCCTGAAACAACACCTGAGAAGGCGCACCGTAGGTTGGCGGCCAAGGCGTATGGCGTCTGTTTAAAGTGAATGTTGAGTTTACCCATGCTTTCATGCGTGGGTTCAAAAGGGGCTTGAAACTCAGGAGGGATATGCAGAAGCCAGTTGTAGTAGTAGGCATCTTTATATTCGCGGCGGTACCGATAGACGTTGTCAATGCCTTGCAGCGCTGCACGTGCCACGGTAGCTGAATCGCCCACAATGATTTGATAGTGCTTTTGTGCCTCTTTGCCAATGGTGTTGCAGATGAATTGGTCAATCTTTTCAAAATAATCTCGGCTCGACTCAGGGGCAGCAAAAATAAGCGGGTAGGGCATGTCGGCATTTTTAGGGTGCATCAGTATGCCCAGAAGATAGAGGATCTCTTCGGCCGTACCGACACCACCTGGAAAGACGATGATGGCGTGTGCTGTGCGCACAAAGGCTTCTAGTCGTTTTTAGATGTCAGGCAAAATAACCACTTAAATGTCAATAGGGTTTTGCGGTTCGGCGGCAATGATGCCTGGTTCAGTGATGCCGATATAGCGACCATGGGTTCGATGCTGCTTAGCGTGGCCAATGGTTGCGCCTTTCATGGGGCCTTTCATTGCGCCCGGGCCGCAGCCTGTGCCAATGTCCATGCCGCGCAGTCCCAGCTGGTAGCCCACCTCTTTGGTAAAGTTGTATTCAGTACGTGAAATGGAGTGGCCACCCCAGCAGATGACCAGTTTTGAGGTGTCCCCTGTTTTGAGCAGCTGAGCATTACGCAATATTTTAAAGGTGGCGTCGGTAATGCCTTGACTTGTTGTGAGGTCGATACTGTTGTTACCTTGAAGAAAGTGATTGTTGATGTAGATTACGTCGCGTAACACCGAAAAAAGGTGCTCTTTAATGCCTTTGATGATCTGTCCATCAACAAATGCGTGCAAGGGCGCATGGGTGAGCTCGAGTTTAATACCGCGCGACTGCTGGATCACTTTAATATCAAACTCTTTATGCCTCTCCAGCGTCTCTTTGGCATTGTCATGTACACTTCCGCAATTCAACACGGCCAGTGCGCAGCGGCGAAATAGACTGTAATACTTTGTTTTGTGGATATGGGTTAATGTGTTCACCTCTTCTGGTGAGAGCAGAGACATCGCCTTTTCTGGGGCAATACTGGTCGATAGGGTTGTTGCTTCGGGTTGCTTTGCCATAGGCTATTAGTATCTTAAAATGGTTGTTTAAAACGGTTGCTTAAAATAAAAATAATGGGTTGCTGTATAAATTATAGTAAACCGTTGCTTTAACGGCTAGAAATCGTGCCACCTTTATCTTGTGCATATGCACCCATTGCGCTTATCTCTGGAGTACGCTACATTTAGCCTCATGCACTAGAAGAAAGTCCATAAGAAAGTCCAAAAAAGTTCATAAAGAAGTCCATAAAAAAGTGCACGGCGCTTGTTGTAATAAAAGAGGGTCAGGGAGATGTGGCTTTGATTAAGCTGTTGAAGACAATACTCTTGTTGCTGTTAGCCCTCATCGTCAGCGGTTATTTTGGCGTTGATTACTACTTTTCTCAGGTGGAGCTCAAAAAACGAAAAGGCCCTGTTGTCCTAGGGGTGCCCGAGGGCTATTTTGATGCACGCCACCCCTCTTACAATGGCCCCCACCCTGCAACGTTGGAGCGGCCGGACGATCCCTATGCCTATCCTATTGCCATAGGTGATGTGGGGCCATTTGAGCCGCTCTTCTCGGGTCCAAATCAATACCCTTTTCTCTGCTCTGTCGAACGCACAGGCCTTGGACAGCCACTGGTTGATAATCAGGACGGTGTGGGCATTGCGGTTTATGCGCTTGATGCGTTAGGGGAAAAAACGGAGGAGGTTGTTGGGTACAGTAAAGATTGCAAGGTTAAAACGCAGGCATGGTACTTTTATAACAGAGAGGGTACAGATCAGTTTTTCCCACTGGACGAAGCCGATAATGATATTGCTCACATAGAGTTGGATGGGAAAGAGGTCGATTTTATTGTCCGGTTAGAGATGGGGGTGATCAATCGCTATATCTACGCCATTGCAGCCATAAAAGGGCCCAATGAAGCGTCGCTCTCTGAGCCAGGGCTGGAGCACTGGAATGGTCGACTTCTCTATCAGTTTCGGGGAGGGGTTGGGATAGGGCGCCGACAGGGTAAAATGCGTGGTACCGGATTTCTCGAGCGGCGGATAGAGGCGTTGCGGATGGGGTATGCCATTGCGTATTCGACAGGTACACAGACCAAAAATCATTACAATATCTGGCTTTCTGAAGAGATTGTCATGCGCATTAAAAAGCAGTTTGCGGCCCTCTATCGTGAACCTGATGCTACCTTTGGCATGGGTGGCTCAGGGGGGGCGATTCAGCAGTATCTGCTTGCGCAAAACCGGCCCGGTCTTCTTGATGGGGCCATTGCCCTCTATTCGTACCCCGATATGGTGACTCAGGTAATCTATGCCTATGATTGTGAGCTGCTGGAATATTATTTTGATGTCACCGCTAATGATAATGAAAAGTGGGATGATGTAGCAAATCGCAGTGCAATCCAAGGGCTTCACAGTGCAGACGCGTTCACCAATCGATACAGTCACTATTACACCTTGGCGCGACTGGTTAATGGTGTCTCTCCCGTGCTCTCTAATGGTATGACGGAGTGTGTGAACGGTTGGCGCGGTTTGGTACAGCTGACCAATAACCCTCAATTCATCCACTTTCCTTACGGTTTTGACCCCAAGATCTATGATCAGGTGCACTGGACGCATTGGGAGGATTTAAGCTATTTCTATGGGCATGATGAGACGGGCTATGCCAAGCAGGCCTGGGATAATGTGGGTGTCCAATATGGTCTTAATGCGTTGCGGGCGGGGCGAATGACGGCGGAGGAGTTTCTTGATCTTAATGCGAATGTCGGGGGGTGGAAGCCGCCGAGTCAGTTTCAGCAGGAGCGCTATTGGAAAATCATAAAGGGGACGGCGTTGTCTGAGATCAGCCCTTGGAGCCACCACAATATGACCCACGAGCGTGCGGTGGAGCGTGCTCAGGGGCGATGGGTATCGCCGAGAACGGAGGGTGATCCAGAGGCGATTCAGGCACTGTATAAATCTGGGCATGTCTTTGTGGGCGAGGCCAATATTCCCATTATTGACCTGCGTCACTATCTGGAAGATCAGCTGGATATGCACCATTTATCCGCCTCTTTTATCAGTCGTAAACGGATTCAACGAACTATGGGGCACTCTGAGCATCAGTTAATTTGGGTCACCCGAAAGCCACATTTTCCGATTGTTGAGGCGTTAACGCTGTTGGAGGCGTGGGTTGAGCGGCGTGAGCAGCACCCTGAAAAGGATCTGTTAGCCAGTAAACCTGAGGAGGGGGTCGATCGCTGCTACTCAGAAACAGGTGAGGTGATTGCTGAGGGCGATCATGTGTGGGATGGGGCATGGAATGGGAAACCGGATGGGGCGTGTATGCAGGTCTATCCCAGTTATCTGACCTCTCGCCTGGTGGCTGGTGAGGGGTGGTTGGGTGATACGTTCAAGTGTGATCTGCAGCCCGTTGAGGAGGCGTTGAACCAGAGGGTGTATGGTGAGGTCGATATGTCACCTTATCTGGATGCGTTGAGCGCTGTATTTCCTCAGGGTGTGTGTGATTACTCTAAACAGGCAATAGGTAAAGTCGATGTTGAGGCGCTCTATTTGGATATGGATTAAATCGTTTTGTTTGTTCCTCTGCTCTCTTACTCTA
>JAYPBG010000108.1:0-2078 GCA_038124075.1 Gammaproteobacteria bacterium | reverse complement strand
AGATCATCATTAATGGAAAAACGTATAAAGGCAGTCGTGTTGAAGTTAAAGAGGGTAGGGTGATTGTGGATGGTGACGTGGTTGAACAGAGGGTGCCGGGACATCTTGTCATAGAGGTGCAGGGGGCTATTGAACAGCTCAGTACGGATCGCTCTGTTGAGGTGAAAGGCGATCTTTACGGTTCGGTTAATGCAAAGGGTCGCGTTAACGCACACATCATCCATGGTGACGTTAAAGCGACCGGCTCGGTCAGGGCAGAACAGATAAATGGCGATATTGATGCGGTTGGTCACGTTCGCTGCAATTGATGAGGCGACGGTTTTGTCTGTTTATCTGTTTTCTTCATCCGCTTGGTAGGTTGTATTGCCTGTCACAGGGGGCATGTAGAGGTGTAGACAGAGCGCATCGGACGGTTCGTTGTTCTTGTTGTTCTTGTTGTGCAGTGCGTGAATGTCGTCATCGGCTGCTGCGCACACTGTGCCCGTGTTATGCTCAGTTGCTCCGACCGCCATCGCCATTGCTCTATTGGAGTCTGTTTTGTGGTAGGTCACTTCTGTAATAGGCCCTTGCAGTACTCTAAATGCACAGGCTGAGCCCTTATGGTCATGGATGGAGGTTTTCTGCCCCGCTTGCCATTTAAGCGCCGTTAACTCATAGCGTTCATTTTTTTCAATGGTATTACGGGTATAGCCTTGTGGGTCTGAAACGGCAATACCTTTAAAGGTGTTGGCATTGATGCTCTTGTCGCTCAGCAGTTTAGCGACGTATTCCAATTTGGATGCACCCTCGTGTTGTTCAAACTCTAATACGTCTACTAAGTTTTTCAGTGCGGGTGACTGCTCAAACAGTTGATTTTTTTCCTTCTCTGATAAAAAGCGCTGTACAGGTTGAATTCGAGGTTGTGGGGATTGTTGTCTGAGTGGTTGGATGTTGTCTAGGTGGGTTTGGTCTGTACGGCTTGATGAGGGGGTGGGGTCTGAATAGGTTTGGGTGTTATTTAAGGGTGTGATTTGCATGATGCGCTCCATCGGCTGCTTTAAACATAATAAACATAAAAAGGTGTGTGGGGGTGCTCGTGAATAAAAGCGGCTATATTAGCTTAAGTACCGTTTCGCGTGCAAGTCGCTGTGGTGTATTTGGGCGCGCGCGCTGAAGCACGAGAGAGGGTGGCGTGAGTCAGTGAGAGCAGCGTGAGCAGCCAGAGCAGTGATCCACTCATGCTGCCGCCCTCTCCTGAAGGATCATCAAGTGAAGAGGTGCTTTCACTCTCTGCTGTGTTATCTGAGCTGTTATCTAAATTGAGATCTGAGTTGTCATCTTGAATCAGTGTATTCGTTGTGTCAGAGCTGTCTGTAATGGGATCGGTTTGACTCTCGTTTGTATTGCTGTTGGTTGTATTGTTGGTTGTATTGTTGGTCGTATTGATAGAGGAGCCTGAGCTGTTATCATCGCCTGTGTCTGTGTCTGTGTCTGTGTCTGTGTCTGTGTCTGTGTCTGTGTCTGTGTCTGTGCTTGGGTCTGCGTCAGGGCTTTCCTCAGTCACCTCTGTTTCGGCTACTTCAACAACCGTAGTCAGTACGTGCTCTTCATTGTTAGTGATCGATTTTTCTACGATGTCGCCATAGATGGCGGCGCTCTGGGTCACTTCGCCGGCAGAGGTGTGGTTGAGCATCACTGAAATAGAGGTGAGGCTTCCTGCTAGAAGGCTGCCTAGGTTGCAGGTGATGCTCGTGGTTTGTTGTGTGCAGTCACCTTGTTCAGTATCAATGGAGACTACGGTGGTGCTTTGATCCAGTGTGATGTCAATCATGACACCATGGGCTGTGTCTGATCCACTGTTATTGGCAATGACGGTGTATTCTGCCGATTGATCCAACGTAATGTGGTTCTCTTCGGGCGCGAGGAGGGTTATCTGAAGGTCTCCATGCGTTCCCCAGCCAAGATCCGCTAAAACCGCCGTGGCCAGACCGAGTGAATGGTTAGCGCCAACATAACTGGGTTCCATCAGGTTATCAGGTGTGAGGCGGGTACTGAAATGTGAAGTGGAGGAGCCGTATTGGATGGGGTTGGGTGCATAG
>JAYPBG010000107.1:7659-10445 GCA_038124075.1 Gammaproteobacteria bacterium | reverse complement strand
ATGCTCATGCGGGCATTCGGCGTGAAGCCGCCCTCAGCGGGCGTTTGCCTGTAGCCACCTTGGAGTATGTGGCCATGAATGATGAGAATGAGTGGGTACGCAATAGCATGGTCAAAAACGGTCATCTATCGCTTGAGGTGTTAGAGCATCTTGCTGATCAAGATACGAGTGAGATGGTGCGACGTAGTGCGCTTCAAGGAGCGGCTCGTCTGAGGGGTGTTAATGCGAGAGCTCGGAGAGTTTGATAAAGCGGCCATTTTGATTGTATGGTAATCGCTTTGTGGATGAGGGTGCTATGCAGGAAGATTGTATGGAGGTGCATATAAAGCCTTCGGGGTACCTGCACATAACAAGCCGAACTGATCTTGCTCTTTACAGTGGTTATACTATCCCTCACAGCAGTACTGGAAGCGCCAGTATATTGTCTTATCACTACTGTAAGGGTTAGGCCTTTAGGTAGACGCTGTGCTACACTTCGTCTCATGTTATCAGCTTGGGAATGGGTACGAAATAACTTTGACATGGGGCGTGCAGTTTGGACATTCTACAGCTTCTCCTGGGTGGGCTGGCGAACGGTTGTATTTACGGCCTCGTCGCGCTTGGATTTGTTTTAATATATAAGGCATCAGAAACGGTTAATTTTGCCCAGGGGGACCTGATGATGTTCGGGGCCTTCCTTGTCTTGACCTGTGTGAATCAGGCCTGGTTAGGGTTGCCGTTTCTTTTGGGGCTGCTGTTGGCTATGGTGGCTATGGCGCTCATCAGTTTTTCAATCGATAAATTCCTTCTTCGGCCTATGTTTGGGCAGCCGCAATTTTCTGTGATCATTCTTACCATTGCCATTGGGTTTGTCATTCGTTTTGTAGCCGGTGCCATTTGGGGCCATGATCCGCAATCGGTTGAGCACCCATTGGCGGGTCAAGCTTTGACGTTTGAGTTCGCAGAGGGCACCGTTGTTTTGGGGCTCGATGAGCTCACTGTGATTGCTGTGACACTTATACTGACGAGTGTGCTTTATCTCTTTTTCTCAAAAACACGTTTAGGTTTGGCGATGCAAGCCGCTTCGCAAAATCAACTGGCCGCCTACTATCTGGGCAGTCCTGTGAAACGGGTCTACTCTGTGGTTTGGGCGTTGGCGGGCGTTTTGGCAACCATTGCTGGGTTGCTCTTTGCGATGAAAGGGACCATTGATCCGAGTGCTGGATTGCTTGGGATTAAGGCGTTTGCGGCCGCAGTGATTGGTGGTTTTGGTTCCCTGCCGGGGGCGCTTATAGGAGGGTTAATTGTGGGTGTATCGGAGCCTTTTGCAGCACGCTACCTGGCTGCAGGTTACTCCCAAATTGCACCCTATGCCATTATGCTGTTAGTACTGATTATCGCACCTAACGGTCTGTTTGCCCAGATGCAGCAGAAAAAGGTATAGCGCCGCATGCGGGTTCATTTTAAGAAAGCGTATAACGACGACATTCGTCTATTTGAGGATCGGTACCACCTGGGTGTCTATCTTCTCCTACTGGGTCTGCTTGTCTGTCTCCCGTTTTGGCTTGATGAGTATTATCTAGGGGAGTTGATCTATGTGCTGATCTTCTCCTTGGCCGGTTTGGGCTTGATGTTGTTGGTGGGGCATACAGGCCAAGTGAGTCTTGGGCACGCGGCTTTTCTGGCATTGGGTGCGTATGGCTGTGTTAACTTAGAGATGCTGGGGGTGCCCTTTGTTTTGGCGCTTCCATTGGCGGGTTTAATCACCGGGCTTGCGGGGGTTGTGATTGCTATTCCGGTGTTGCGCTTGACGGGCATCTATTTGGCCATTGCTACCATGGCGCTTGCCATTATTATTGAAGATATTATTGTATTGGCCGAACCGTTGACGGGAGGGGTGATTGGGCTCTACGCAGATGCCATAACGCTTTTTGGCATGGAGGTGGATCGATACGCAAACCCTGATCGGTTCTATTACCTCTGTTTAACCGTTGTTGTGATCGTGACGCTTGGGTATGCAAACCTATTGCGCTCACCAACAGGCAGGGCGTTTATCGCCATTCGCGATTCTGAGGTATCCGCACGAGCGATGGGCATTCACGTCGCGCGTTACAAAGCCATTGCGTTCGGCCTCTCCTGTTTTGTGACCGGTTTAGCGGGTGGATTGCTGGCGCACTTTCTGGGCGCCTTTAACCATGAGACCTTTCTTATCTTAACGTCGATTCAACTGCTGATGATGGTGGTGATCGGCGGTTTGGGCTCAATTCATGGTGCTTTTATGGGGGCCATGGTGGTCGGTCTACTGCCGACCGTCATCACACTGTTGCGAGAACAGCTTGAGGCGATGTTTAATATGACGTCTACGGCTCTCATTCCGGGTCTGGATACAGCGCTCTTTGCGGCCATTTTGGTGCTGTTTATACTTTTTGAGCCTTTAGGTATCTATGGTCGATGTGTGAAAGTGCGTACATGGTTTCAGCTCTTTCCGCTCTATAAACGAGGGATGTTTAAGCGGTATAACAGCTATCTTAAAACGGAGCGCATGCGATGAGCCTGCTTAAGGTTGAAGGCCTCTGCATCACGTTTGGCGGTTTGAAAGCGGTCGATAATGTCTCATTCAGCGTGCAGGCGGGTGAGGTTTTTACCCTGGTTGGGCCTAATGGTGCTGGAAAATCAACCATTTTTAATCTTATTTCACGCATGTACCAGCCGACATCCGGCACTATATTTTTTAATAATCACGCCATTACCGCGTGTCATCCAGAGGCGATTGCTGGGATCGGCATTGCGCGGACATTTCAAAATAT
>JAYPBG010000107.1:6305-7649 GCA_038124075.1 Gammaproteobacteria bacterium | reverse complement strand
CTCCACAGTACTGCAGAACTTACTCGTTGGGCGGCATACACAGCGGCGGCAGGCCGCACGCTTTCCTGGCTCGCTGCTGTCGGATCTGCTCTTTTTACCTTCGGTTCGGCGTGGTGAAATTGAGCATCGCAAAGCGGTGGAGAAGATCATCGACTTTCTCGATCTGCAGCCCTATCGACATAAAATGATTGCAGGGCTCCCCTACGGTGTGCGAAAAGTTGTTGAATTAGGGCGTGCCTTGGCAGCCGAACCGAAACTGCTGCTTCTGGATGAACCCGCTTCGGGCCTCTCTGTTGAGGAGACGCAAGATATGGCCTATTGGATTATGGATATACAGCGTGAAATGGGCATCACGGTTTTGATGATTGAGCATGATATGGCGCTGGTCAACCAGGTGAGTGATCGTGTTTTGGCGCTTGATCATGGTGCTCAATTGGCTCTGGGGACAGCGCAAGAGATTCAGAAAGACCCTGCGGTGATTGAGGCGTATTTAGGTCGTTCTGGATCGGGTCGTTCTGGATCGGGTCGTTCTGGATCGGGAGAGTGTGCGCGGGGTGGGGCGCCATGAGTATTGTATCCGAAGGGGTAGACCCGCCACTGCTCTCTATTCGAAACATTGAGTCCTATTATGGGGCTGTTATGGCGATCCGAGGTGTCAGCTTGGATATTCATCGCGGTCAAATTGTCACACTGTTGGGCGCCAATGGAGCAGGTAAGACAACCCTTCTTAAATCCATCTCAGCGGTATTGCAGCCACAGAAGGGGCACATTTTTTTTGAAAATCGTTCGATTGTGCGCCAGAGCCCAGATGCCATTGTGAAAAGAGGGATTGTGCATGTGCCAGAAGGACGAGAGATTTTCCCATTTTTAACTATTGAAGAGAACTTGATGATCGGCGCTTACACGCGCAGTGGTCGCCAGGAGAAGCGGTCGCTCGCCGCTGATATTGAGCTGGTCTACAGCTACTTTCCCCTTTTAAAAGAGCGCGCCAAACAGCAAGCTGGTTATCTCTCAGGCGGTCAACAGCAGATGCTCGCGATTGGCCGAGGCTTAATGAGTAAGCCCACGGTGATGCTGCTGGATGAGCCGAGTTTAGGTTTAAGCCCGTTGTTGGTACAGGAGATTATGAGCATTGTAAAACGCCTCAATGAGGAGCAGGGTGTGACTGTACTGCTCGTTGAGCAGAATGCACAGGTGGCGTTAGAGGTTGCTGACTACGGTTTTGTGATGGAGATGGGGCGCATTGTGATGGCCGGTACAACAGAAAAGCTGCTCAATTCTGAGGATATTAAAGCGTTTTATCTAGGCGTCAGCTCTGAAACAGATAAAAATGGGCGGGGGCAG
>JAYPBG010000107.1:5855-6169 GCA_038124075.1 Gammaproteobacteria bacterium | reverse complement strand
CGCGGCGCTGGAAGCGGCGTAAAACCTGGCGATGAGCGGTTTCATGGGGGGCTATGTGGGTTGATGATGTGGGTTGATGATGTGGATTGGAGTTCATGCAAAGTGGTGAAGAGTGAACAATAACGAAGAGAGCGCTTGCACCTATGATGGCTGTGCCACAATGGCGGCACTGTTTAAAAAACGGTGCGAGCAGTACGGTGATCGAACGGCGCACCGTGAAAAAGAGTACGGTATATGGCAGTCATACAGCTGGGCGGATTACTATCAGCGGGTTGAATGGATTGCGCTGGCATTGATCGATTTAGCTTTAGTGC
>JAYPBG010000107.1:0-5845 GCA_038124075.1 Gammaproteobacteria bacterium | reverse complement strand
CTCTCCATACTCTCAGAAGATAATAAAGAGTGGCTCTACTTCGATATGGCGGCGCTCTGTGTCGGCGCCATTCCTTCTGGGGTGTATACCACAGATGCGCCCTCGCAGTTGGCCTATCTAATTAATGATGCGCGCTCCACCTTTTTGGTGTTAGAGAATGATGAGCAGTTGGATAAATATTTAGACGTGCGTGATCAGATGCCCTCACTTAAAAAAGTGATTGTCTTGGATCGAGAGGGGCTGGCGGATTTTAACGACGCGGATGTGATCTTTTTGGATGCGCTTTACGAGCGTGGTCGCTCAATGCTCTCTCGATACCCTGGGCGATTAGCGCAGCTGATCGAGTCGGTAAAACCGAATGATATCCGAATGTTGATCTATACGTCTGGCACCACTGGAAAGCCGAAAGGTGTGATGATCTCTCATGCCAACAGTCTGTTTGAGATGAATGCCCTCTACTCATTGATTGAGGTGTATGAGACCGATGATGTGCTCTGTTTTTTGCCGCTGTGTCATGTGGTTGAGCGTCTTTTTTCGGTGGAGACTCAGCTGGCAAAAGGTTTAGTGGTGAACTTTGCGGAGAGTCCTGAAACGGTGTTTGAAAATCTCCAGGAGGTCTCCCCGCAGACCTTTTTTGCGGTACCGCGTGTTTGGGAAAAGATCTACTCTCGTCTCGAGATTATGCGAAAAGAGGCGACCCCCTTGGGCCGTTGGGCGTATGATGCAGCTGTGGCGGCGGGGTTGCGTCGCGCAGAGTACCTTTTGATGGGGGCAAGGGTGCCCTTTGGGGTTGAGTTGCGTTATCGTATTTGGAACAGGGTGGTGCTTCGAAATGTTCGGCGTATGATCGGTCTGAATCGTATTCGACGTGCAAATACCGGTGCTGCGCCCATTGCGCCGGCACTGTTAAAGTGGTTTTGGTCGATCGGTGTTCCCCTGTTGGAGGGGTATGGCCAGACGGAGTGCAGCGGTGTTGCAACGTTCAATAATTTAGAGGATAACCGTCCAGGCAGTGTCGGAAAAGCGATGCCGGGTGTGCAGGTGCGTATCGCAGAGGGGGGGGAGATTCAACTCAAAGGCCCGCACGTGTTTCAAGGTTACCTCAACAAACCTGAAAAAACGGCCGAGACAGTCTCAGATGACGGTTGGCTCTGCACAGGTGACTTAGGTCATCTTGATGAAGCGGGTTATCTCTACATCACGGGGCGATTGAAAGATATCATCATTACGGCGGGCGGAAAAAATATTACGCCTGCAGAGATAGAGAGTGCATTAAAATTCTCCACCTATATTTCTGATGCGGTGGTCATCGGGGATCGTCGAAAATATTTAACCGCGTTGATTATGATTGATCAAGACAATGTTGAGCATTATGCTCAGGCGCATAACATACCTTTTAACGATTTCTCATCACTCTGTCATGCAGAGTCGATTGTTGCGTTGATTGCCGAGGTGGTTGCTAAGGTCAATCAGGATTTCGCACGCGTTGAGCAGATTAAAGCGTTCCGTTTGATTGATCAAATCTTGACGGCGGATGATGAGGAGCTGACACCGACTATGAAGCTGAAACGCAGCTTCGTGGAGCAACGGCATGCGGCGCTTATTGATGCTATGTATTAACCCTATTAAACCCTATTAAACCCTATTAACCGTATAAATCGCTGATTTTTTTATTAAGTGTATTTATTAAGTGTATCTATATTAAGTGAAGGAGCGGATATGAGTATCAGAAAAACAGTTAGATGGGCCGGTTTTTTGGCGGGCATCTCCCTTACGGCGTCGTCGGTATTTGCCGCAAAAACACAAGGTGTGAGTGACACTGAAATTGTGTTAGGGGGGCATCATGATCTATCAGGCCCGTTTTCTGCATTCTCTGCCCCCGCCGTGAAAGCTGCGCAGCTCTACTTTGATGAGGTGAATAAAAAAGGGGGGGTGCATGGCCGTAAGATTCGTTACATTGTTGAAGATCATGGATATCAAGTGCCAAAGGCGGTACAGGCTGTCAATAAGTTGGTGAACCGCGATAAAGTCTTTGCCATGCTGCTCTCTTTAGGGACGCCCCACAATTTGGCGGCTTTTCGGGTGCTGGATCGTAAAGGCGTACCCAATGTGGCCCCGCTCTCGGCAGCGCGCCAAATGCTTCAAGACCCCTATGAGAATAAATTTGCTTTTATGTCCACGTATTATGATCAGATGCGGGTGGGTATTACCTACTTGAAGCAGCAGCAGGCGGTAAGTGTGGCGTGTGCCATGTATATACCTTCTGATTATGGTAAAGATGTCTATTCCGGAGCTCAGCTGGGTGCAAAAGAGAGTGGTCTGACATGGGGTGGAGAGACAACGCATAAGGCAGACGATTCTGATTTTTCAGGAGCATTGGCTAAACTTAAAAGTTTAAACTGTGATGTGGTGGCTTTGGCACTGAGTGTACGCGGGACCATAACGGCGTTGTCATCGGCTAAAAAGATGGGGTGGGACAGTGTTCACTTTATTGGCTCCTCGGCTTCGTTTCATACCGCTGTTGCAAAAGTGCCGGGTGGTGTGACCGATGGGTTTTGGGCTGCAGCCGGTTGGCGTGATTTGGAGTCACGAAAGAGTGAACCTGACGTGGAAGCGTGGATAACGCAGTATACAGAGGCAACGGGGGAGGCATTCCCTGGATCCGGTGCGATTTTAGGCCGTACGGCAGCAGAGATCATTGTCCGTGGATTAGAGTCTGCAGGGCGGGAACTGACTGTTAAGAGCTTTCGCGATGGCATGGAGAACCTCTCTTATAGAGATTTAGCCACTGGGAATATGATTAAGACCAGTCTTGGGGATCATCAAGCGATGGAGAGTGTCTATATCTCGAGAATTGAAAAAGGTCAGTGGAAGAGCCAGAGTAAAGGGCTATAAAAGGCTATAAAGGGAGATAAAGACCCTTTTTATCCATTTGAGTTGCATTATCGGAATCAAAATGCGAGACCTATAGCCGCTTCACGAGTACTGTACCATTATTGCCTTCCTCGCCCAACCGCATCACGTATTATGTATACGCTCAGCGGCTTTGCCTCGTCGGGTGTTTAGGTACATTACTTGTCAAGCAGCTATAGTGGCACAGAATCTGCTTTAAGAAGAATTTTTATCAATACGATGGAAGTTCAACTATGTATTTTCAGGTCACTAAGCCTACACTGCACGCGTATTTTATAAAGTTGGTTATCTTCATAATATGGACCACTGCTTCAAGCGCAGCAACATCGAACCCCTTTTCAACCTGTCCAACAGAAGCCTATCTTATACAGACGCCCAGAGATCTGCCCATTACTTTTGGCGTTGACTTATCAACCGGTAGTTACCGAAATTTATCGCAAAATATGGGTACTGAAAAAGTAAACGGTATTGGATTCAGCATTCATGATAATTATATGTATGGGTGGGATTATGGCGCAGGAACATTAGCTCGGTTTGGTTCAGATTATCAGGCAGAACCATTAGTGGTCAATGATCTGATTGGAAAAAATTTCTACGTTGGTGATGTCGCGTTAAAAGATAATGCTTGGTATGGTTATAGACCAAACAGTGGTCTCTATCGTATTAGTCTGGAACAGGGGGTTGAAGAGTATAGTTTACAGCGAATAGCAACTGCGTCTTATATGGGAAACCCAAAAATCACCGATTTTGCATTTCATCCATTAGATAAGTTGATATACAGTGTGGATAATAACGGTTATTTATTATCGATTGACCCAGCAACAGGGTTAACAACAACAATTATACAAGTTTTGTCAGAAAGTGAACTGGAATTTAATTTTACATTTGGAGCTCAATACTTTGATGTTCAAGGAAATCTTTATATAAGTAATAATGGAAATGGCTTTATATATAAAATAAATATTGATGGTATTCATTCAACGGCAAATTTTTTTACCTATGGGCCTTCTAGCAGTTCTAATGACGGCGCACGGTGCGCACTTGCTCCTGTAATCATTCAAACAGCCGTCGACTTTGGAGATGCACCGGATACGTACGGCACGTCATTAGAAAAATCAGGAGCACGACATGCATTAAGTCAGTTATATTTGGGTGAGATTATAGATGGTGAAGCAAATGCCTATGTAAACCCCTTGAATGATGATAGCAGCGATCAAAATGATGACGAAGATGGAGTAAGCTTTATTACAGGCATTGAGATTGGTGAGACAGCACTGATAAACGTACATGCAAGTCAATCAGGAGGTTTTTTAAATGCATGGATCGATTGGGATCATGATGGAGTATTTAATGAAGATGAGAAAATAATTTCAGAGCGTTCTTTATTAGAAGGTGACAACTTTATAGAAGTCAGTGTGCCGGTATGGGCCCATACTGGAGATACATGGTCACGTTTTCGAATCAGTTCAACGCAATCACTTGGGCCAACCGGTGGCGTAAGCGATGGAGAAGTAGAAGATTATCCGGTAATGATAACAGAGACGGGAGTTTTACTCTCATATTATCCAGGAAGCAACAGTTACACCAGTTTTGCATTCGAAGATCTTTATCCCGATATGGGTGATTTTGATATGAATGATGTAATAGTTAATTTAAGAATTACAGAGTTCATAAGGGATGGTAAGCTGATTAGAATACGGTTTGATGCGAAACTTGCAGCCCTAGGTGCGTCATATCACAATGGCTTTGCCATAGAGCTGCTGGGGATAGCGCCTGAGATTATAAAATCAGATTCTATAGTTAAGACGATGAATGGTCATAAAACATATACAAACCTAGATGAATCTGATTCAGATAATGCAACTATCATTCTTTCAAACGATTTATGGAATTATGTTAGTTCAGGGGAGCAGGAATGTAACTATTTCAGAACAGAGAGGGGTTGCGAGACATCAGTGTTACCACACTGGTCAGTTATCGTACCTCTTACTACACCAGTAATAAAAGAGAGTGTACCCACCAAACCCTATAATCCTTTTATATTCTCAACCGCTGGTTATTATCATGGAGATACAGTATTAACCGTTACAGGAACTCACCCAGGTAGAGGGTATGAGGTGCATATGAAAAACTACCCGCCTACAGGAATTTAATATTGCTCTATTTGGTTTAGGAGACGATGACTCAAAGATAGAAAATGGTGAGTATTTCCAAAGCTCTAATGGTCTTCCTTGGGCTATTGAAGTACCCGTAGAGTGGCAGCATCCTCTTGAGACAAACAGTGTTCTTGAAGCTTATCCATTGTTTTATGACTGGGCAGAAGACTCAAGTGGCATCACCAACGCAGATTGGTATGTTGAGAAAAACTCTAAGCAAGAACATGTATTTTAGTAGCAGGAGATGTATTGTGAATTTGATCATACGAATGAAAAACATTACTAGATCAATATTAATATTGATCTTAATCTTAATTAATATAGGCTGCAACACAACAGATGAAAATAATGAGAGCAATGGGAGCAATGAGAGCAATGAAAGTAATCAGGAGGTGGAAGTGAATAGGGGGGTTAATAATATAGAAATAGAAAGAAAAAATATGTTAAGAACAGTAGGAACGCTAAATATTTTAATAGACTTAACAGAAATTAAAGGGCACATCTCAATATGCACGATAAAATATGAAGAAGACAAAGAAGGCGAGTTGTCAAGAAAGCCGGATTATGATAACTGCATAGTGAAGGGTGCATTAGAGCAAGTGAAAGCAGAATACAGTATCGAGATTGGTAATCATATAGATAACTTAATCGCAACAATATGGTTAATTGGAAGTGATCTAGAACCATCTGTATACAGTTGGAATAGATATCAAGATGGGAGTAGGGTGCGGCTCTTTTCTAACGACGCATAAATCTTTAAGAAACAGCAGTTTACA
>JAYPBG010000106.1:8873-10470 GCA_038124075.1 Gammaproteobacteria bacterium | reverse complement strand
CAACTCACCGAGTGCCTAAAGCAGGTCATTGATGAAGTGATAAGCGGCGACCGTACCTTCCGGGTCTACCATCAATTTAAAATGTATAACGACCCGAAACTGAACCCCCAGCTGTATAAAAACGCGTGAAACAGCCTCTCAAACAACCGCCCTCAAAAGGATAACCGAAAAGGATAACGGACAGCCATGCCAGCACGAGATGCCACCCCTATCATTGTCCGCCTACCCAATTGGGTGGGCGACGTCATCATGGCCCTCCCTGCCTTGGCACTGCTTGAGCGCGCAGGATTTGATCTGCATCTCTTTGGCCGAGGCTGGGTCCAAGACTTACTGAGCGGCACCCCTTATCGATGCTATACGCTGCCGAAAAATTTTCAGGCTGCACGCCAAGCTTTGGCACAATGCCCCGCCAAAAAAGCCGTGCTGTTCACCAACAGCTTTTCGAGTGCTTTACAGGCACGGGCCAGCGGCAAAGAGGTCATAGGGTACAGAGGTGATGGACGGCGCTTTCTTCTTAATCAAAGCAGTCAAAAACCTGCTCACGCGCATGAGACGGGGGTATTTTACCAGTTGAGTGCACTTGCCATACGCCGCTGGGGCGCTCAAACAGAGCACGTGAAACACCTCGCCTCGCAACCGGTCCCCAATAGACTGCAGCTGCCCATAGCGCCTGAACACCAGCGCTCGATTTGGAGCAAAGCACCTCGCATAAAAGGCCATACCTATTGGGTCATCTGCCCTTTTGCCGTCGGTACCACCAAGGAGGGGCAACCCAAAATATGGCCACACTGGATTGAACTCTGTAAATACTTAACAGCCCAGAACCACTCTATTATCATCTGCCCGGGCCCCAATGAAGTGCAAGCAGCAGAGCCCTTCGAGCCCTATGCCGATATTCTGCATAATTTTACACTGGCGGAGTACGCTCAAGTATTAAAAGGCGCCCACCAGGTCATTGCCAATGACAGCGGTCCAATGCATATAGCGGCCGCGGTTAATGCACCTGTTCTGGGCATTTTTGGGGTCAGCGATCCAAGACGCACACACCCCTGGGGCGGGCAATATATTGGCTCAGCAACCGGCTGGCCCACCTTAGCCGAAGTAATCGATCAACTCGGCATCATGAAGCGTTAATAAGTCACTCTGCCTTAAGCACCTTCATCATCACCTTCATCATCAAGGCCATCAAAGTCATAGTCATCGATCAACTCATGCAAGCGCTTCTCCTCTTGCAGGGCCTCTATGGACCTTCTCATCTTATAATTAACTTTTTGCGTCATTTTTCGTAACGCATCGCCACTTTCACGCACACTTTCACGCACACTTTCACGTAAAAGCTCTTCATCGACAATGGGGGGACTCTTTTCATTATTGCTCCCACTGCGGTCTATACGTTCATCACCCGTACGAAGATTATTTTTCATAATGCCAATACCCCTAAGGAGTGGTGCACCCTGCTCACTGCCAAGCACCATCAATAGAAACAATGATGACGGATACGACTCAGCTTACACGGCGGGTCGTATTTGCCCAGAACCGCTTATCCAGCGGCTCTATACATTAATATTAAGAGCTAAATGGCCTTTGCGTAAAAAAA
>JAYPBG010000106.1:5423-8863 GCA_038124075.1 Gammaproteobacteria bacterium | reverse complement strand
CGCACGACGGCAACCTTTTCATATCATTCTACTTTTTAATGACTACCCCTCTATTTTTTAAGAGGTCTCGCCCAGATTTTCTAATAACCACTGGTAGTAAAGCCGCTTTGGCCTCCCTGTCTTTCGTGCTAAGAGGGTTGCCACTTGCTTTTTAGGCAAACGTTCACTTAACAGCCTCATCCAGCTCGACTCTTCCGCATCGATCTCGTTCGACGACTGTGACAGCAAACCGGTGCGCTGAGCATATTCCGCCTGCCCTTCCAGCAGCAGTACAAACTCACCCTTCTCTTTGAGCTGATCACGCTTCAGCAAAGACACCAACTCCGCCACTGTGCCGTAATGGAGCGTTTCATACCGTTTCGTCAGCTCTCGCGCAACGACCATACGGCGATCACCCGCCAAAATCTGCTCAGCCTGCACCAATGTATCACCTATGCGATGCGGCGACTCGTAGAAGATGGCTGTCCCTTGATAGCCCGCGACCTCGGCAATCCACTCGGCCTTGGCTCTCTGAGCACTCGGAACAAAACCATAAAAGGCAAATTGACGCGTATCAAAAGCAGCAACACAGAGTGCAGCAATCAAGGCGCACGCCCCTGGAACAGGCACCACAACCACACCCGCCGCCACCGCCGCTTTCACCAGGCGCTCACCAGGGTCGCTGATCAAGGGCGTGCCGGCATCACTGACCAGCGCAATCGACTCTCCTGAGCGTAATCGCTCAATCAAGCCCTCCGTGCTGCGCGCCTCATTATGGGCATGATGAGAGACCATCTCGGTATGAATACCAAAGTGCAACAGCAATGGGCGCGTATGCCGGGTATCTTCTGCGGCTATAAGATCTACAGATTTGAGCACCTCAATCGCCCGGCCGCTCATATCCCCCAAATTACCGATAGGCGTAGCCACAACATATAGCTTCGCCACTGACTCAACATGCTCACTGTTCACTCATCACCTCTAACATTTCCAAAGCCCCTCACCAAAAGATCGACAAAAAATTTTCACGTCCAGCACATTTCGTCATACAATTGCTGTAGTTCTACCTATTTTGAAGGCACCCTAACGTTGAACACTCCATCCAACTTTCTCGACACTGACAGCAACCTTAATAACAGGCTCCGCCACACCACAGCCTATTTTAGCCATCCATTGCGACCCCATATAAAGCAGGTGCTTGCCTGCCTCACGGTGTCGGCCCTACTTTTTGCGTTTGGCTGCAGCACAGCCCCAAAACCTCAGCCCGAACCTACACCGACCGAGGCACCCACCACTCAAGAGGAGAGCACCGCTGAAGCACTTCTAGAACGTGCTGTACACGCAACATCCCCTCAACGAGAACGCTTACTGTTTATGGCCTCCTCACGCGCCTTAGAGGAGCGCAGAGTGGGCTTTGCAAAGCGCATTCTAGCCTATTTAACATACAGAACGCTGGATTACAGCGATAAGGCCACTTATCTTAGCCAGCGCATACACATTGCTCTTCAAGAGCATGATGCCGATACAGCCTTAAAACTGTTTGAGGACCCTAGATACCAGCTCAATACATTTTACAATCAGCTGTCCTATGCCGAGCAGGCGCGATTAGGCCAGCTGCGTGCGCAAGCCTTTGAGCTATCAGGGCTCGCTATTGAGGCGATCATGGAGCGGGTCTACTTAACCCCCTTAATCGCCGACACTGAAGAGGAGGCTATCCTAAGAAACCATAACGCCATCTGGCGCAACCTCATATCACTCTCCCCTGAGACCACTCAGGCGCTGGAGCAAACACTGCTGCAACAGTACACACCCAATCAAGAACTCGCTGGCTGGCTGGCCCTCTCTCAGATCCATAAAACCTACTCAGAAGACCTATCTACACAGCTGACCAACATTCAAGCGTGGCAAACGGCCTGGGAGGGACACCCTGCATCTAAAACCCTACCATCAGACCTGGCTGCTCTGATCAAAGCAGCACAACACCAACCTAGCAAAGTCGCGCTTATCCTACCTCAATCTGGACAACTCCAGAGAGCCAGCCGTGTTTTCATGGATGGCTTTATGAGTGCATACTACCACGCCCACTCTCAACATATTAAGACACCCACGATCGAACTGTTTGACACGACTTCGGGCGACATCATCGACATCTATAATGCCGCGGTTAAAAGCGGTGCAGAGATTGTTATCGGCCCTCTAGACAAGATGAACGTGAAGCGCTTAAGCGAATATGAGACGCTTCCCGTACCAACACTGGCACTCAACTACCTTGATGCGAACATGCTGTCACCTATGCAGCTCTATCAGTTTGGGTTGGCCGCAGAAGATGAAGTCAAACAGATTGCTCAGCGCGCCTTTCTTGAGAATCATACGCATGCAGCCATTATTTACCCTGAAAATGAATGGGGCCGACGGATAAGCAAAGCGTTTTCAGAATCATGGGAGGCCTTAACGGGGAAAGTCGTAACGCAAGGCGGTTACACCGGCAATGGAGACTTCTCCAACCTCATCAAACAGATGCTCAATATCCCAGAAAGCCAAGGGAGGGCCAAACAGCTAAAAACACTCCTGAATGAAAAAGTAGAGTTTGCACCGCGTCGACGCCAAGATATTGAGTTTATTGTTATGCTCGGTACCCCACGAAATGGACGCCAAATTGTGCCTACACTGGCATTCCACTATGCAGGTGATCTTCCCATTTACTCAACCTCTAGCATCTACTCTGGCCGCCCCAATCCGATCAGCGACAAAGACCTCAATGGTGTCACGTTTCCAGAGCTGCCGTGGGTCCTAAACGAGGGGGACCCCATAAAAGAGTACCTGCGCCAACAGGTGCCCGATATACCACCTGGGCTGACCCGGCTACGCGCAATGGGAGCCGATGCCTATCGCCTCCACCAACAGCTTGCCATTCTGACGCTCGGCACCCACACAACCATCAAAGGGTCCACCGGACAGCTCTCACTGGGTGACAACAACAGAATGGAGCGCCGAGCCAACTGGGCCCGCTTTCAATCTGGCAAGGTCAAGCTCGATAACTCTGCGCCTATAGAGATTGACAAAGGTACGGATCTACCAAACAATCACCCCATTAACCTCGAAAAACCGTGAAGTGCCCCTTATCAATACCTTAAAAGGCAGACCCTATCCGTGAGTACAATAGACGCATCGCCCACCCAGCGCATCGGGAACAGTGCCGAATCAACTGCGCTGGATCACCTTCAAATGCACTGCTTAACCCTGGTCACACGTAACTACCGAACCAAGATGGGTGAAATCGACCTTATTTTACGCGACAAAGAGAGCCTCGTCTTTGTTGAGGTGCGCGCACGCACCAATCAACGTTATGGTGGCGGCCTTGAGAGCGTTACACGACATAAACAGAGAAAGCTGATTAAAACAGCCTCGTTTTATCTTATGTCTAACCCGCATTATTACGAACACCCCTGCCGTTTCGACGT
>JAYPBG010000106.1:0-5413 GCA_038124075.1 Gammaproteobacteria bacterium | reverse complement strand
TTGTCGAAGTACGCCTACCCAAGCATAGTTCAAGCACCCCTATCATAAACTGGATTCATAACGCGTTCGACGCCTTTTAGCAATCCAGATCAACCTAAACAGCGATGTCAGAAAGGCCCTGCCATGACCACACCTCAAGAGAGAATTGAACGACTTTTCAACGAAAGTATTGAGACCAAACGCAAAGCGATGCTCGCACTGCCACCTTTGATCCATCAGGGTGGGCAGGTCATCGTTAACGCACTCCTCAGCGAGGGAAAAGTATTAAGCTGTGGTAATGGTGGGTCCGCCGGTACGGCCCAACACTTCGCCTCTAAACTGCTCAACCGCTTAGAACGCGAGCGCCCTTCACTGCCTGCTATGGCACTGACCAGTGACACATTGACCATCACATCCATCTCCAAGGACTATAGTTATAATGAGACCTTTTCAAAACAGATTAGGGCTTTAGGGACCCCGGGGGATGTACTGCTCGCCATATCAACCAGCGGCAACTCTGGAAACATCGTTCAAGCCATCCAGACAGCACACGACCGCGATATGCAGGTTGTCGCACTCACCGGCTGCGATGGCGGCGACATGGCGCGAATATTAACACCCGAAGATATTGAAATCAGGGTCCCCTCACAAAGCAGCTTGCGCATTCAGGAGACGCACCTGTTGGTCATTCATGCCATCTGCGACCTGGTTGACAACGAGCTTTTTGGACCCATGTAGCGGCTACCGCTATCGATAGGGCTCAGAGAGAAGAGAAAGGAAAAAACCATGAAGGCCGCTCAGAACAGATTCCGCTACATACACACCGGCTCTGGCTTAAGCTATAACAGCCCGCCCCCTCATCATCCACTGCACGCATGGGCAACGCCGCAGGTGTTGCTCTTGATGCTCTTCACACTGCTCACAACAGGCTGCAGCAGCTTTCTACAATTGACAAACGACCCCAACAAAGCCGCTGCCGATGAACTGGGTTATCGAACACTTGGAACCGTGATTGAAGATGAGTCGATTGAAGGCCGCTTACTTAACAAATTCACCCAACTGTCACCGGCCTTGAGTGAAGCCAATGTAAAAGTAACCAGTTTTAATGGCGTTGTGTTGATCACAGGCACCGTCAAATCAAAAGCGCTAAGAGATCAAGCAGAAGAGATAGCAAAGGCTACTATACCGCAGATCCGAATGATTCATAATGAGCTGGCGATCAACAACACCTATAACTCTGCCGCCGTCGATCAGTGGATAAGTGCTCGAATCAAAGCTCGAATGCTGTTCACCGAGCAGTTCCCAGCCTCAAAAATCAAAGTCACAACGCACAACAGAGTGGTATATCTTTTTGGTATGCTGACCCAATCTGAGTCAAATTGGGCTGTCAATATCGCGAAGCAGACAAAAGGGGTCAGAAAAATTGTAAAAATTATTGAGCCGCTCGATGCCACTGTACCCAAAACAGCAACAGGGCAAGAGCAGCGTTAGCACTTAAATACTTATAATATGCTTAGTAAGAACGGCGACTACTTCACAACCTTCAACTTCGGGCGGGCACCTGATGACGGACGGGGCTTCGCGCTGGATCGATCACCGCCCTCACGTAAAACAGGTTTCCCACCTTTAGGAGGGGGCTCAATATCACCATCCTGATCGAAAAACATACCCTTACCATTCTCTTTAGAATAAATAGCAAGCACCGCTTCAATGGGGACAAATATATCGCGTGCAACACCGCCAAACCGAGCAGAGAATGATACAGCATCATCGTCTAATGCTAAGTGACGCACAGCAACAGAAGAGATATTGAGGACAATTCTGCCATTTCGAACATACTCCATGGGGACATCCACACCCACAATCGTTGTATCGACTAAGATATAAGGCGTAAGCGAGTTATCTTCAATCCATTGATAGATGGCTCGGACAAGGTAGGGGCGCGTAGTCGTTAATTGATGCATAGAGGTATCCAATTCAAAAAATAACGATCAAAAAAACCAACCAGATACGCCTAGTTGGCGCACTCAACAAAGGCAACAAAGTGTATGCTACCACGTCGGCAGAGCAAGCTACAGTGCTCGTTTAATCGGTTTTTTAGATTAAGCCATTTCGTTAGAAATGACTCGCTCCTCATCAGAGAGGCTCGCCTTAAATGCTTCACGGCTGAACAGCCGCTTCATATATTTATGCAAACCCGGCGCCTGATCTTTTTTAATCTCAAGCCCCATAGCGGGCAAACGCCATAAAATAGGTGCTACACAACAATCCACCAAGGTAAACTCTTCACTCATGAAGTACGGCTTCTCTTCAAAGATAGGTGCAACAGCTTCAATGCTGGCTCGGAACTCTGCTCTAAGCTTAGCAAGCTCTGCCGCACTGAGTGATGCATCCGGCTTTAATAGCTGATTCGCAATAGGCTCCCAGTCATTTTTTATACGGTATATCCAGAGGCGACTATGGGCTCTTGCCACAGGATAAACGGGCAGCAGAGGCGGATGAGGGAAGCGCTCATCCAAATACTCCATCATTACCGTTGACTCATAAAGAACCAAATCACGATCAACCAAAGTGGGCAGGGAGCCATATGGATTGAGTTGAGCAATATCAGCCGGAAGGCCCATTCCCTCTTTTAAAGCGACCACATCAACGGTGACACCTTTCTCAGCCAATACAATTCTTACTCGGTGACTATAGTGATCTAAAACACCTGAATAGAATATCATTGACGATCTTTTTGCTACCACACCCATTTCATATAACTCCTAGAATGAAAGCCCACTTGTCTCGTTTTATCCCTTTTATCTTTCCCTTTGCATCCTATCTCTTAATGCCATCTCTTACATCAAGCGAAAGATGCTCAATGCACGTCTCTCCAATACTCTCTATTCAAGAAGTACACAGGGATAAAGAGAATGGCTAAAAAGATCAATACATACCGGCCAATAGACTCCCGCTCAAGCTTTACAGGGTCCGCCGCATAGGCAAGGAAGTTGGTTAAATCGAGCATCTCCTTTTTAAAGGCCTCTTCACCAATCGACTCGCGCAGAGGGCCCATCACATCAGGCATGCCTACCGCGTCAAAAACATGGTTATTGACGCCCCATGGCCGCGACTCATCAGGGTAGAAAGAGATCAGGTAGGAGTAGAGCCAATCAGGCTGCCTTAAACGCGCTTCTAACGTTAAGTCAGGCGGGGGCGTACCAAACCAGCTGGCCGCCAACTCTGGGCTCAACGCTGTGTGCATATGCGAGCCAACCTTGTCTGTCCCAAACATCATCTGATCTTTAACAATATCAATAGGGATATCAAGGTCTGTTGCCATTCGCTCAAAACGCAAATATTTAAGCGAGTGACAACCCAAACAGTTATTGACATACAGTTTGGCACCATTCTGAAGGGAGACCTTATCCTGAGGGTTTACCCGCGCCTTAACAACGTGGGGGTTATCCCCTCCTCCGGCAGCAACAGCCTCATCACTGCCTACTTGAATCCCAACAACGGTCAATACGGTTGACAGCAAGGCTGCTTTAATAAAACGAACACACCGCACTGCTTTTACTCTTCTGCTGTTAATGTTCTCTAAGGGTCTATTCATCAGTGATTCATCCTTACCCGTTCAGGAAGCGGTTTATTCTTCTCAATACTTGTATAAAAAGGCATTAAGAGGAAATATGCAAAATAGATCACGGTACAAACACGCGCAAGCAACGTACGACCATCGGTAGGAGACTTAGTCCCTAAGTAGCCTAAGATAATAAACGCAACCACAAAGAGCGCCAAAGCGGACTTGCTTATCCAGCTTCTGTAGCGCATTGAGCGCACTGGATTACGATCCAGCCAAGGCAGCGCAAACAGAACAGCAATCGCAGCCCCCATAGCAACCACACCTAAGAACTTATGCGGCACCGCTCTCAGCACAGAGTAGTAAGGTGTAAAGTACCAAACCGGCGCAATATGATCAGGTGTTTTCAAAGGGTTTGCAGGCTCGTAGTTTGGTCTCTCCAAGAGATAACCCCAGCCATCTGGAAAGAAAAACACGATGGAAAGGAAAACAAATAGGAAAACAACCACGCCCACCAGGTCATGCACGCTGTAGTATGGGTGGAACGGAATGCCATCAAGTGGCTTACCCTGCTCGTCCACTTTCGCTTTGATATCAATACCATCGGGGTTGTTTGAACCCACCTCATGCAGAGCTATAAGATGCAGTGCAACCAAGGCAACAAGCACAAGCGGCAAGGCAATAACATGCAGCGAGAAGAAACGGTTTAAGGTAATACCAGAAATGAGGTAATCACCACGAACCCACTCTATCAGCGCATCACCAATAAAAGGGATCGCGCCCACCAGAGAAAGGATCACCTGGGCGCCCCAGTAAGACATCTGACCCCATGGTAGCAAATAGCCAAAAAACGCCTCGGCCATGAGGGCAAGATAGATGGTCATACCGAAAATCCAGACCAACTCACGTGGCTTTTGGTAAGAACCATACATGATCCCACGAAACATATGCAGATAAATCACAAGGAAAAATGCTGAGGCCCCCGTTGAATGCAAATAGCGCAAGAGCCAACCATACTCAACATCACGCATAATGTACTCAATCGAA
The DNA here is from genome assembly GCA_038124075.1 of Gammaproteobacteria bacterium. Taxonomy (GTDB): domain Bacteria; phylum Pseudomonadota; class Gammaproteobacteria; order Pseudomonadales; family JAYPBG01; genus JAYPBG01. The sequence goes on along the minus strand of JAYPBG010000106.1, from coordinate 822 downwards.
TCAAAGGCACCTTCCCCAGTAGGGGTATAAGACATCGTCAACCAGATACCGGTTACAATTTGATTAACAAGGACCAGCATGGCAAGCGAACCGAAGAAATACCAAAAATTGAAATTCTTGGGTGCATAATATTTGCTCATGTGATCTTCAAACATTTTTGTTGCTGGGAAACGGTCATCCACCCAGCCCATTATGCTTTTATACCAGCTCATTAAGCAGTCTCCTCGTCTACACCAACAATGATTACATGTTCACTGATATACGAGTGCGGGGGGACCTCCAGGTTGGTCGGTGCAGGAACGCCCTTATAGACTCGGCCAGCAAAATCAAATTTAGAACCATGACATGGGCAATAGAAGCCTCCTTGCCAGTCACTCCCCAGATCGGCAGCTGCCACTTCTGGGCGATAGGTAGGGGAACAGCCCAAATGTGTACAGATACCAATTAAAACAAGGATCTCTTCTTTAATCGATCGGTGTGGGTTTTGAGCATACCCAGGCTGCTGTTCTTCTTCTGAACCCGGATCACGCAGCTCATTTTGAACTTTATCAAGCCCATCAAGCGCCTCTTTAGAGCGTCGAACGATCCAGATAGGTCGACCTCGCCACTCAACGATCATTTTTTGCCCCATTTCAAGCTTACTAATATCAACTTCGACTGGAGCGCCCGCTGCTTTTGCTTTTGCGCTTGGGTTCCACGATTTCACAAAAGGTACTGCTGCACCCACTGCGCCCACTGCACCGACTGCAGATGTAGCACCAATCAGACATCTGCGGCGACCTTCATTTACGCCTTCATTACTCATAATCAGTAAATCTCCGT
>JAYPBG010000105.1:4350-10471 GCA_038124075.1 Gammaproteobacteria bacterium | reverse complement strand
CCTCCCGCCTCAGGAACAGACACGGCAGAAAAGTCGACAGGATTAAAAGCATCCATATCAATACTTACAGCATAACCGCGTGGACAAGCAGAGACCCTGTCCAGCTGCTGCCTCAGCTGCTTCGCAAACTGTTCAGCACGCACCTCTGAATCTTTAACCACCGACAACCCCAACCGTTCCACCAACGCCCACTCTGCCGCCTCATAACTGCGAACCCCCATCACAGAAACAAACTCTGAATAAAGAACAGACCTTTCTGAAAGCAGACGGTGGCTAAACAGCGGCGCCTCCCCCAGCAAATTAGCCAAAGGCATACCGTGCATGTTACCGCTGTCACTGCTCTCCCAGTTATGACTGTCCAAATGAGCATCAACCCATAACATCCCGATCGGTTTTTCGACCGCTTGCGCAATGCCACGCCACGTCCCCATAGCGATGGTGTGATCGCCACCCAAAACTACAGGAATAGAACCACTTTGATAAGAGCTATAACAGAGCTTGGCCAATGAAACCAAATAGGACTGTGTAACCGATCGCTTCATACGGCGCAGCTGAGCTGGCTTAATCCCCTCACTGCTCAGCTGCCGCAAACAGGGCGTCGCATCCAAAAAACGAACGGCTCGAAAAGCATCATGCCCTAACTGATGCGACAATGCCCTCAACAAAAAGGGATTAGGACCCAGGTTGCACCCCCAGTGACGCCCGCCCATCGAAAAAGGTGCTGAAATAATATCAATCGCCTGATGCATAACGTTGCCCACCTCATGTCTGTTTGCTCTCTCTTAAGATTAGCCTCATCCACCCAGACGTCTTCCAATACTTCCATCAATACTTCGATCAATGCTCACGTAAATACCTCAACAAATTAGTTGCACGAGCACAATATGGGCATTTTTTAAACAACCACCTATACTTTAGATTAAGTAGAAGAGTGTATGGATGCAGTAGCGTGATTAAATCAATATCAGAAAAACAGAACAATCATAAAACGCCACGTGCCGTGAACGGGCCGCAGGAGGCTATATTATTGGTCGATGACGACCCATTGATTCTGGATAGCATGGCACTGTTACTGAAAAAAGATTTTAATGTATTAACCGCAAACGACCGCCCTTCTGCAACCACTGCGGTTCGCAATCATAATCGCCATGCAGCCAACAACACCTTCGTTAAAGTCGCCATGATCGATATGGGACTGCCACCCGAACCCCACTCACCAAGTGAAGGCTTTGCACTGATCTCTGACCTATTGGCGCTCGACCCTACAATTAAAGTACTGGTCTTATCGGGTCAAAACCGAGATGCACATGTTGAAACTGCCCTCCAGCTGGGCGCTGTCGATTATCTATCAAAACCGGCAAAACCGGCACTTTTACGTGAACGCATCCATCAACAAATTGAGATTCACACTCTTGAGCAGCACAAAAGCAGTGGCAAGATACCCGAGTTGGTGGGCAGCAGTGAGACGATGAAAGCGATTCAACAGCAGATCATCAGTATGGCCTCTTCACCGTTTCCCGCCTTAATACTGGGAGAATCCGGTACAGGTAAAGAGCTTATAGCGCAGGCCATACACAGTCAAAGCGATCGAGCCAACAAACCCTTTGTTCCCATCAACTGTGCAGCGGTTCCTTCTGAGCTGATCGAATCAGTTCTATTTGGCCATACCAAAGGGGCCTTTACACATGCGCATAAAGAGGGCATCGGTTTTTTTGGTGAGGCTCAAGATGGCTCTATCTTCCTTGATGAGCTGGGTGAGTTGCCGCTTATGCTTCAAGTTAAGCTTCTACGCGTCTTAGAAAGTGGCGAATACTACCGTATTGGCGAAACACAACCACGCAGAACAGAGGCACGCATCATCGCAGCCACCAACAATGACCTAAAACAGTCGATCGATGCAGGCCTGTTTAGGGAAGACTTGTATCATAGGCTCAGCATATTAACCATCCATGTTCCTCCACTGCGACAACGTACCGAAGACATCCGTGAGATCATTGAGCACTTCATTGACACCTATAAAACCTCTTTTCCACCCTACCGATTGAGCGATGCAGCCCTGAACGCACTGAAGCAGTACGCTTTTCCAGGCAATATTAGAGAGTTAAGAAACATCGTTATTCGACTTGGAACCCAATACCCAGGCGCCACTATTGGCCAATCACATATTTTTAATGAGATCGATATTAACCGTATTGATCCAAAAAAAGAGACTATAGAGACACCCGCAGTAACAGCAGATGCACCTAACACACTATACTCATTAGATAATAAAACCATTGAGGCGCTGCTGAAACGAAATGAGCTGAACCTAGATGAGCTGCTAACCGATTTAGAGCGGCGATGCATCTCAATAGCACTCAAACTTAATGACAATAATCTGAGTAAAACAGCAAGGGCTCTGCATATCAACAGATCAACGCTGCACAGCCGAATCCAAAAGCATGACAAGACGACATAACTGCACAACTGCACAAACAGCGATAGTAAAATATTATAATAAGGCACGGCCATGTATTTAAAACATTTTGGATTAAAACAGTTCCCGTTTAAAAATGTTCCCGATACTCGTTTTTTCTATCAAGGGTGTGATCGCGGTGCCATATTGAACGCTATTGAATATGCCGTCTGCAGTGGATCGGGCATAATAAAAGTGATCGGTGAAGTAGGCTCAGGCAAGACCTATCTATGTCATAGGCTGGCCGAAACGCTTCCTCAAGATATCGAGATCGTCTACATCGCCAACCCAAGCCTATCCCCTGAGCTCATCCTCCACTACATCGCTCATGAACTGGGTGTAAAAGAGGCCATGTCCTGCTCAAAATTAGAGGTCATGCAGTCAATCGTCGAGTTTCTGTTAAAGCAGCACCAATATGGTCGTAACGTTGTGATGCTCATTGAAGAGGCGCAAAGCATGCCCATCGAGACACTCGAAGAGATTCGGCTGCTGAGCAATCTAGAGACATCACGAGATAAGTTGCTGCAGATTGTACTCTTTGGGCAGCCCGAACTGGATCATAATATTGCTCAAACCCAAATCAGACAACTCAACGAGCGTATTCAATATAACATCACGCTCCCCACACTGAACACACAGGATGTGCATGAATACATTAATCATAGACTGAGTGTTTCAGGTTATCGCGGCACAACGCTCTTTTCAAAATCGCTGAGTCAAAAAATAGCCAAAGCCTCCAAAGGACTGATTCGACGCATCAATGGCATCAGCGACAAAATGCTGTTGTCCGCTTACTGCCAAAACCGGCACCGATTAACGCGTACTGATTTCAAATTTGCAACGCAAGAGTGCTCATTTCTTAATAAGCCCATAAACATGAGGAAAAACAGACACACAAATAGAGCAGAAGAACCGTCTATTAAAACACCTAAATCAGTAAGTCGTTTCAGTAAACAGATGGCGTGATACAGATATATGCAAAACATGGCACAACAGAGTCGTTCAATCAATTTAAGCCCTAAGGCACTTACACACGCAGAGCGGATGCGCACGGCGCTCTCTATTACCCTATTTTGGGCAGTCGCTCTTATGATTGGCTGCTCTGCCCAACAGATCCCTGAGCCCTCACAAGGGCATATTAACCTTTCTCAGAAAAAACCACCCACCCTCTCCAACGCCATCCCCCAACCCGTAACACACATGCACTTTGTGCCAAAGCCAAGTCCACATAACAGGCTGGATACCTATACCGTCATTGTTGATGATGTCCCCGTACGTGAACTGCTCTTCTCGGTGGCGCGTGATGCTCACCTTAATCTTGATATTGATACAGACATTGAAGGCACCGTAACACTCAATTTTATCGACAAAACACTCCCCGCCATTCTGCAACGCATCACAGAGCTGCTGCCCATTCGCTATGAGCTGGATGGCAAAGATCTTCGCATACGAAAAGATAGACCCTTCCTAAAAAACTACCGAATCAACTACCTCAACATGGGACGTACCAGCCAAAGTGAGGTAACGGTTTCGACTCAAATCAGCGCAACAGGGCAAGGTGCTGGCTCTGAGGGCGGAGGTGGAAGTGGAGGCGATAATAACTCAGCGACATCGGTGACCAATGAATCGAACCATCAATTTTGGGACACGATCACAGCGAATATTGGCGCCATTATCGCAGGTGATGAAGCAGAGAAGCGCAAAGCAGAAGCCAATCGTCAGCAAAAGAGAGATGATAATAAGGAAAAGGAAAAGGAGAGCCCATCTTCAGCAAGCGGTGCTGGTTCAGCTAACACCGGAGGAGCTGCTCCGGGAAACGATAGCAACAGCAATGAACGCGAACAAGCCGAGCAAGAGAGCAGCTCATTCAATGAAGAGGAGGAAGGTACACATAAGATCATTGTCAACAGGGAATCTGGCATCATTGCTGTCCATGCGACAAAAAAACAGCATCGTGAGATTCAGAAGTTCTTAGACGAAGTGATGGGCAGCATCGGCCGGCAGGTTTTAATTGAAGCGACCATTGCGGAGGTTTCGCTCAGCGATCGATATCAAGCAGGCATCGATTGGCAAGCGCTGCAGAAATCTGGCACCACAGGCATCGAGAACTTCTCCAATCCAGATGGCATCAATATGATACAAAGCTTAACGGGTGCCAACCTTGATCAGGCTCCTTCATTTTTCTTTCGATTTACTGAAAATCTAGGAGAAAACCGTCTGGATGTCACATTAAAAGCACTGGAGGCGTTTGGTGATGTTACGATTATGTCCAGCCCAAAAATCATGGCTCTGAACAATCAGACAGCCCTCTTAAAAGTGGTCGACAATGTTATCTATTTCTCAATTGAAGTCGATACCACCGTTTCAGAATCCGGCCCCACCACCACCGAGTTTGACACCAATATTCAAACCGTGCCTGTCGGTTTTGTCATGGCCGTCACACCCTTCATAGATAACTTAGATACGGTTACGCTGAATGTACGACCAACGATATCCAGGATTATCGGCACTGTTCAGGATCCCAATCCAGATCTAGCACAAGCCGGTGTCGTCAGCGAAATACCGATTATACAGGTACGCGAGATTGAGTCGATCCTTAAAATACGTAACGGCGAGACGGCTGTGATTGGCGGCCTGATGCAGGATGATATTTCTGAAAACATCAGCGGTGTTCCTATCTTATCAAAAGTGCCCCTATTAGGAGATTTTTTCAGCTACAAAGATGAATCTTATGAGAAAACTGAACTCGTTATTTTTATACGCCCGATCGTGATTAAAGATGCCAGCATCGACAAAGATTTAAAAGCGTTTAAGCAGTACACCACCTATCAGAAAACACCTGAACAACGCTCCCACTGATAGGCACCCAATAAGACACCAAATAGAGAAGCCGTATACTATGAGTCTTTTATTGAGCGCTCTTAAGAAAGCATCTGAAGATGAAGGTAAAGGTGAATATGCAGGTGAAGATCGAACAGACTTTGAGCATACTATCAAACATCAAACATCAAAATATCAAACATCAAAGAACCAAACGACGGCGCATCAAAAAAATGACAACAGCGCTCATGGTGAACTTAAACGCTCTATTCAAAGTGCAAGCACTCAAACAAAAAAAAGAGAGCGCATCCATTTAATCATCCTTACAGCGGCGGCGGCTCTGCTTGTAACGGCCTTCATGCTTCATGACCATGGGTACTCCGCCTATACCCCTTCAACTGCACCCCTCATCACAACAACACCTGCAACCGAATTTTCGAATATAAAACAAGAACTTAAAAACAAAACAGCAGCACTACCTGTACAACAAACCATACAACAAACCATACAACAACCTATACAACAAGAGCATATAAAAAAAGAGAATATAAAAAAAATCTCTGCTGATAAACAGGCAGGAAAAAGAGCACAGGAAAAGCAGCCAAGCCCTACAGCACCAAAACATAAAGCAACCGCGCCTGAAGAGCACTTAAAGCGTGGCTATAGCGCCCTTAACGAAGGGCGAGTAGAGGATGCTTACACACATTACCTGAACGCCTTCAAACAGACCCCAAAGAATAGAGATGTATTATTAGGCTTAGCGGCCGTTGAAACCGATCTAGGGCGATGGCCACGAGCATTAGAGCACTACCAAACCCTGTTGAGCCTCAATCCAAATGATGCGTT
>JAYPBG010000105.1:3917-4340 GCA_038124075.1 Gammaproteobacteria bacterium | reverse complement strand
ATGCAGGCATTTTGAGCTTAACACAAAATACCCACCCCAATCAGCTTGAAACCAAGCTCAAAGCCATTATCGATGCATCACCGCAACCCTCTGCCATGCTTTTATCGACATTAGGCAGCCTCTATATCAAGATGAAAGCGTGGCCTCAGGCTCAAGCGCTCTTTTTCGAAGCTTGGCGCGAATCCCCCAAAGACCCCAACATTGTCTATAACCTGGCGATCACGCTCGAGTACATGCAGCAATACCGAGAAGCCTTACGGTTTTATCACATGGCCATACAAAACAGCCAAAACAGTCGTCCACTGTTCGATACCCAACGACTCTCTTTACGGATCGTTGAGCTGGAGGCTTATATGTCTGAGTAGCCCTCCTGCAGCAGACACAACCACCCTACCCTCCCCATGGATATTCGCTGTCTACTTA
>JAYPBG010000105.1:0-3907 GCA_038124075.1 Gammaproteobacteria bacterium | reverse complement strand
GATTTATACAGATTTTCCATTATACTTAAAGGATATAGGAGCAATAATAACGGAGCCCTCTCTATACTATGAGCTTATTACTTGATGCTTTAAAGAAGGCATCTGAAGAGAAAAACAGCGACCTAAATGAGACCCTCGAAACCTCTCTTGAGGAGACACGGGATATATTAGAGAGCAGAGATCATCTGAGCGATTCAGGTGAGCGGGAAGCATTACCTGAAAGCCTACCCACGTTGAGCCCCGCCTCTGAAGATGGCCTCACGTTAAGCGAACCCGAAGAGGATGATAAGGCTCAGAGCAGGCACTCTACAGCATTCTCCATGGATGAAATCGATAACACCGGTGGCAAGGTCACAGACACCCCCCCTCTTTTAGATCTAAATCTCATGGAAGACCCTATTGAAGACCCTATTGAAGACCCTGCTCAAGATCCTCATAAAAAAAGCATCAACGAAGAAGCCACTGCACCACCCCCCCAAAAGAGCGATACGGCAACCCGTCAAAACGCTGAAAAGAGGCAATCACCGGCTGAAGATCACCTAGATGACATCATCACTCATACCGAAACCAGTCAAACCCGCTCTCACCTGAAATTCGCGTTCGTTATCACACTTATGACACTGTCACTCATAGGGGCGACTTACCTCTACCATCAACTGTCAATCAGTGAGCTAACTGAGATATCACGCCCTACAGAATCTTTAAGTGATGAGCGTAACCCGGCCCTATTATCCGCCCCTGCCAACGAAACTTTACCACCTGAAATCGTTGAAGAACGCCTTACCACGGATTCACTCGCACCCGAACCACAACATCAAGAACAGATAGGAAAGAAGAAGGACAAAGAAACAGAGAGAGAGACAGAAAGAGAGACAGAGAGACAAAGAGGTGGGCATACCCATAAAGAACTCACGAGCATCAACCACAAGGAAGCACTGGAAAAACTGCTTATCACCCAAAAAGCGTCGAGCGCGACCGTGACTGAACATAGCAAACTGAGTCATACCCCTGAACCCTCACATGTAGCAGCGAGTATAGATAAAACACCCCAGAATAACTCCGTCAACATACCCAAACAGTCAACCACAACAAGGTCTGCTTCAAAGACACCTGCTTCAAAGACAACAACGAAAAGGGTAAATAACACCTTACTGGAGAAACAGTTAAACAAGGGTTATAACGCCCTTATGACCCAACAGTTTGATCAAGCCCGCCACTTTTACACTCAAGCTTACAAAAGCTCACCAACCAACCCAGATGTACTTCTCGGTTTAGCGTCTCTGGCAAAAGAGCGCGGTGATTGGAATACAGCCATCAATCACTATCAAACAATCCTTGACCGCAATCCACAACATCATATGGCACGCGCTGCTTTAATTCAGCTGAGCCAACACGCTGACCCTGCAACCATGGAGAGTCAGCTGAAGAACACCATAGAGCGCACGGACCCTGCCACATCACTGATTTATACGGTACTGGGCAGCCTCTATGCAGAACAAAGAAGGTGGTCAGAGGCAGAAGAGGTTTATCTTAAGGCGTGGAGCATACAACCGAACGACCCCAATATAAACTACAATCTCGCCATCAGTTATGAGCACCTGAATCAATATGATAAAGCATTATACTATTACAAAGAAGCGCTGGACAGCAGCCTATTACAACATGCTTTTTTTGACTCCGCGGCATTATCGCTTCGTATTTCGGAGCTTGAGCGCTATTTTAACACGTTATAAAAGAGACCAAAATGCATGTCATTTTTCATAATTAAAAAGAACAGGTACGTTAAATGAATTCAGCTGAAAATAACTCCGTTGAAAAAAGTTATGCGCCGAGCAACGCCAATACGAGTAACGCCAATAAAAGCCTCGATAAAACGCTCATTGACAACGGGATTATCACACCGGACCAGCTGTCGATCGCACTGTCCGAACAGAAAAAGAGTGGCAAGCCACTCGGTGAAATGCTGGTCGATCTCGGCTTTGTCTCTGAGGCAACCCTGCGTGATTCACTCAGCAAGGTCTTTGGTACCGCATCCATCGATCTTTCCACAGCGATACCTGATCCAGATGCCCTGTCTCTTTTCCCCCGCACCTTCTCTGTAAAATATAAAGTATTACCGATTAGCTTAGATAGAGAAGAGAACACGCTCTATGTCGCCATGTCAGATATTTCAAACATCATGGTACTCGACAGAATGCGCGTTACAATCCCGAGCAAATACACCATTGAACCTGTTCTTGCAGGAGAGAGCGAAATCATCAAATCCATTGATGATTTCTATCAGTTCGAACTCTCAATCGATGCCATCCTGAACGAGATCGAGACGGGTGAGATTGACTATAACAGTTTGGACTTTCATGGCAGCGAATACAGCCACCCACTGGTCCGACTGGTGAATGCCATCTTGGTCGATGCTGTCAAACAAGGTACATCTGACATTCATCTCGAACCCGAGGAGAAATTTGTCAGAATTCGATACCGGATCGATGGCGTACTTCACCAGGTTCGCAGCATCAGTAAAGATTATTGGTCCAGCATTGTTGTTCGACTCAAGGTCATGGGCAATATGAACATAGCGGAAACACACTCCCCTCAGGATGGCAGAATCAACTTAAAAATAAGCGGCCGAAAGATCGATTTTCGAGTATCCGCACAACCCATCACCCATGGGGAAAATATTGTACTGCGTGTTCTCGACCGCTCAAAAGGGATTGTTGAACTGGATAAGCTAAACCTCTTTCCAGAGAACTTATCGAAGATTCATCTAATGCTGGCACGCCCTGAGGGCATCATCATCGTAACCGGACCCACGGGCAGCGGTAAAACAACCACCCTCTATTCACTCCTGAATCACAGAAACTCTGTAGGCGTGAACATCATGACCTTAGAAGACCCTGTTGAATACCCTCTCGATCTGATTCGACAGACCGATCTTAACGACACTCAGAAGATGGATTTCTCATCCGGTATTCGCTCACTGCTGCGCCAAGATCCCGATGTTATTCTGCTAGGCGAGATACGGGACGAAGATACAGCAAACATGGCTTTTCGTGCAGCCATGACGGGACATCAGGTTTTAACATCGCTGCATGCTAACTCCGCACTTGGCGCAGTATCCCGGCTTAAAGACATCGGTGTCTCACCTGACGTTTTATCAGGCAACATCATTGGCATAATAGGGCAACGCTTAATTCGGAGACTCTGCCAAGCATGTAAAGAAGGGCGAAAACCTGTTGGCATTGAGCGAAGATTGTTAAGCCTACCAGAAGAGAACGGCAATGAATCAGAGATCCCTATGATCTATGAGGCAAAAGGGTGCAAGGCATGCAAGCATACTGGCTATAAAGGCCGATTTGCTGCCATTGAAATTGTAAAAATGGATGATGCATGGGACGACTTATTGGCCAACAACGCCACGTTTTCCCAATTAAAAAAGCACGCTGAAGAGAGTGACTTTACCACCATGGTAGACGATGGTATTCGTCACGTTTTAGCAGGAAACAGCAGCTTAGATGAGATCAGCCGCGTACTTGACCTGACGTCAAAACTATAGATTCAAACCATGGAATCTATAGAGCGGCTTTTTGTATTTTAAAATACGACCAAACAAAATTAAAAACACAATTAAAAACACATGTTAAAGACAAGTAGATAAAAAAGTTAATATTATGCCAGAATACAACTATGTTGCCGTGGATCAAGAGGGCACTGTACACAAAGGTAAAATAAGCGCCAACAACCCTCTCGATCTTGAGCAAAACCTACGTTCCAATAACTTAGAGCTCATCAGCGAAAAAGAGCTGAAGATAAAAAGCATTCGCTCAAAAAAAATATCCCGCCCTGACCACATCAATTTTTTAATCAATTTATACCAACTGATTAACGCAGGTGTTCCCATCATTGATGG
>JAYPBG010000104.1:3425-10478 GCA_038124075.1 Gammaproteobacteria bacterium | reverse complement strand
ACGCCAGTAAACACGCACTGCACGGCCTTTTTGAATCTCTGCGATGGGAGCTTAAGTCATCCGGTGTGCATGTGATGTTGGTCTGCCCAGGCTATACGGAGACGGATCTTCATAAGAAGGCGCTGTTGGGGAGCGGCAACAGTGGCAAGGCGCCTGTTTCTCTGTTGGGTAAGCTGTCAACACCCGGGGATGTGGCGGATGCAATCTATGATGGCGCCTGTTCAAAGCAGAGGCTGCTGATTCTCTCAAATGTGGGTAAGCGCGTGCGCTGGTTGGCGCTTTTTCTACCTCGCTTATATGAGCATTGGATTGAAATATCCCGATAATAGATATATTAATGATGTTTTTTATAAATGATTATTCTATAGGATGAGGTAACCTTATTGCTGATCACCTCTCTTCTTATTGCTTTGCAAGCTAAACTTTATACAGGCTAAAAATAGGTGAGGAGTTTAGGTGGAGAACAGAGAGTATAAACGCCATGCGATGCGCTTACCGGGGGCGTTCCGCATCCATGATAGTGCGCCTTGCCCATGTATGATACGGGATTTTTGTGAAGGGGGCATGTTGATTACCTTCTCGGAGTCTGATGTGGCAGCGAGTGGAGTAAACATCAGCGGTGCGGGGCGGCATGCGATGGCCGATTTGAATTTTAGGCTCGCCTCCAGAGATTATCACATGCGTGTACGGTTGGCGAGGGTTGTCTCAGCAATTACCATCGGTGTTCAATTTGAAGCCGCTGACCCTGCACTGCTTCAGGAGCTGCAACAGTTGTCAGAGGGCCAGTTAGATGGCGGTATTCAAGAAGATGAAGACGATGAGATCATTTCCAGTTTCCGAAAAAGTAACCCTGTCGAAATTCAAAAAGTTGAGGTCTCCTCTGATAAGCGCTCCGCCTTATTCGGTGCTTTGTGTTATTCGTTTATTGAATTCTTTGAACAGCAATTTCCAAACTTTATCAAGATGTGTGATACCGCGCTTAAAGATCAGCTTCTCCAGGGAGGGAATGGGGCTGAACACCAGGTGTTGCGAGATGCGGTAGCGCTGATGCATGCTAAATCGGATCATATTTATAACAGTATGGTCAGTGGTATAAACGTCAACTTTGAATTAGCCAGTCAAAATAAACCGCTTATTGATGATCTAAGAAAAGCAAAATCGATTGAGGATCTATCTTTGGTCGGGAAAGGGGATTTTGAAGATTGGCTGACCGTAAAAGTCTTAATCTCAAATGCTGATGATTGGTATCGGCGTGAGCTTTTGGAGTTGCAGCTTCGGCTGGACTGCTTAGGGGGGGGACGAAAACGTAGGCAGGTCAATCCGCTGCGTCCTGGCGTGATCTGTACCTTGCTGCATGAACAGCTGCGCAGATTCAATCTATCGGTAAAGGTATTAAATCTTATATACCAAGAGTTTGGAAAGAGTGTTTTAGGTCACCTGAATACCTTTTATGCTCAGGTTAACCAATACCTTAATACGGAAGGCATTTTACAGGATGTTAATATTACGCAGTACCTTACTGAAAAAGCGATCGACAATATCAACCATAAGTCCTCTAAGCCGAGCGGAACAGAGGTGTCGGAACGCAATGTAGACCAAAGCGCAGCCTTCTCCAGCGTCTCTGATCAATTGAATCAGATCGAAGCATTTACAGACGCCTTTGAACAGGTGGCAGGGGAGCCGAATGAGGCCGTAGAGATAGAGGGAGAGATAGAGGGAGAGATAGAGGGAGAGATAGAGGGAGAGATAGAGGGAGAGGCCTCTACGACGGCTCAAGAGCCAACTGAAAGAGTCTACCTGCCTCAGCCGTTCTCAAAGCGCTCCATGAGCACCGCTAAAGTAGAGACCGAGCGTGTTTTGGCAAGGCAGGCGGCGATGGTCGTGCAGAAATTAGTTCGAGTCCAATCAAGCTTGGTGTTAGGTGCAGGCTTTCATGGGCATGCTTATACGAGCGGTTACGCAGAGCGTGCTGCGCACGATCAACCGTCGAATGACGTGTTCAGTAGGCGAGAGGTGCTGCAAGGGCTGTCGATATTGCAAAAACGCCAAAAAGGCCAGAAGAGCGACATTGAGCGAGCCCAACTGCCGGAGCTGTTATTGACGTTGATGAACGAGCTCTCTGGCCAGAATAAGCGGTTGCCCGAGAAAGAGAAGAGTGATATTGAGGTGGTGCATAAACTCTTCTCTATTATTCTCGATAATAAGGCGCTCACCCCATCTGTGATGTCCTATATTGCGAAGTTAAAAATTCCATTTGCGAAAATCAATATTTTAGATCCAACGTTGTTGGAAGCTGAGCTGCACCCTGCGCGTGACGTTTTGAATCTGCTTGCTCAGTTGGGTATGCGTGGGGGGGCCATCAAGAGGGATATGATGGGGGAGATTGAGCAAGCCATACATTATATTTTAGATAACTTCGATCAAGATGTATCGGTTTTTATCGATGTGGCGCCCAAACTAAAAGCGTTCTTAAGTGTGCAGAATGAGGTGTTTAAACGCAACCTCTCTCGTGTGCAAGAGTCCTACAATGGTCAGGAGAGTATTAATGTCTCTAAAGAGGCGGTGAGTGATGCTGTCTATAAAGCGCTTGATCCCTTGTGTGCGAATAAGGGGCACCAAGTGCCGCATATTTTGTCTGATATGTTAGTGGCAGGTTGGCGCGAGTTGTTGCTGTTGGCCTATATTCGTCAAGGTACAGAGAGTGCGCCTTGGAAAATGGGGTTGGATGTGCTGACATCGGTCTATAGGATCATGGCGAAAGGGCCGAAGCCTGTAGAAGGGGCGACCGTGTTAGGTGGAAAGGAGTTGATGCAGGTTGCCACCAAGGGGTTTATGAAGGTTGCCTCTAATAAAGAGAAGTACAACACAGTATTGGAGCGACTAAAGCTTTTATTGGCCGATGTTGTACCACCCTCTGAGATTAAGTGGATCCCGCTGTCTGATCTTTTTAAGGCTGTTGAGTCAGAGACGGTGGTGCGTACATTAAAATCGAGTGGGCCAAAAGAGGTGGGCCATGTAAAAAAGAAATGGATCGAGCGGGTTGAAAATATGGAGGTGGGGGAGTGGCTCGCCTTTCAGAATGGCCAGGCAGAGGAGAGGCGAGCGCAGCTGGCTTGGGTCTCAATAAAAAAAGAGCGTTATGTTTTTGTTAATCAACAAGGGATGAAACTGTTCGATAAAAGCAGAGATGAGGTGGCCTATGATCTTCAAACGGGTCAAGCGTATATTGTGAATGGGGTGCAGGTACCGATAGTGGATCAGGGGCTCGATCTGATGGTTCAGAACATTTATAGCCAAGTGACTCATGATGCGTCACATGATCCGTTAACGGGGCTGCTTAATCGTCAAGAGTTTGAGCGTCAATTGGGGCGTGTCTTGATGGATGCAAAGCGAAACAGCAGCAAGCATGCTCTCTGCCATATCGACCTTGATCAATTTAATGTGATCAACAGTAACTGCGGGTATGAAGCGGGTGATAAGGTGCTCTCTGATATCTCCAACATCTTATCAGAAGCGCTGCCTTCAGAGGGGGTGGCTGCACGCTTAGCGGGCACCGTATTTGGTGTGTTGGTTGAGAACTGTCAAGAGGGTGAAGCGTACAGGTTGGCTTCTAATTTGGTGGGCCTGATCCAGGCGTATAAATACATCTCGAATAAAACCCCTTATACGGTCAGTGTGAGTGTAGGCTTGTTAACCATTGATGAAGACGCCAGTGGTGTTGAGGTGTTGCTGGAGAGTGTTGAGAGTGCGTGTGTGGGTGCAAAGGAGTCGGGGCGAAACCGCATTAATACCTTCCGACCTGATGATGATGAATTGAATCGTCGCAAAGAGATCATGGCGTGGGTGGGAAAGCTGAATCGGGCGCTGGATGAAGATAGGCTGGTCCTGCGCGTTCAGCCGATTGTTGAGTTGGAACCGATGAGCGAAGAGGAAGGTTGGATCAAACAGAAGGACAGTAAAGGGTTAGGTCCGATGGGGCATTGTGAGATCTTATTGAGTGTTTTGGATGATGCCGGGGATATCATTCCGCCTCTTGACTTTATTCGTGCCGCTGAGCGTTATAATCGCATGCAATCTGTGGATCGCTGGGTGATTCGTAAAGTGTTTAACTGGATTGCAGAGAACCCTAAGAGCATCCAGCAGTTTGGCGGCGTCTCGATTAACCTTTCAGGGCACTCAGTGAATGATGAAGAGTTGATGCGCTATATTTTTGAAGAGTTTAAAAGCACTCACATTGATCCGGCATTGATCTGTTTTGAGGTGACTGAGACGGTTGCGGTTGCCAATATCAATGATGCGGCGGACTTTATCAATGAGATGAAACGGTTGGGCTGTCGCTTCTCGTTGGATGATTTTGGCACGGGTCTCTCATCGTATACCTATTTGAAACATCTACCGGTTGATTATATTAAGATCGATGGCGCCTTTGTGAAAAATATTAAAGAGGATGATGTCGACTTTGCGATGGTGCGCTCCATTACCGAAATGGGGCACTTGATGGGCAAGAAGGTGATTGCAGAATATGTGGTTGACCAAGTGTCGGTTGATAAATTACGATCAATAGGGGTCAACTATGGGCAAGGTTTCTTTATCGGCAAGCCTCAGCTGATCAGTGAGTTTGGTGATCATCTGCTCACAGATGAGGTGGACCACCAAGGAAAGGCGAGTTCAGGTGGTACAGGTGGTTCAGGTGATAGGGGCATGGCCTCGAGTGCATAAACTCAATAGGTTATAAGCAACAGAAACAGTGGATGTGTGATTTTGAATATTAATAGATCAAGATGCTCTTCAAGAGGCTTCCCTGCCTCACTGCTGCTCCTCCTCCATGTTCTTCTTTTCTCTTCTTCTGGTTGCGGTGATCGGGCTGTTCATGAAGGTACCTTTCATGACAGTGCCGTCGAAGGGCTCAGCTACTCGACCCCTTCATTTTCGGGGATCACCGACTCGTCAGGCGCGTTCGAATATCGTACCCGAGAGGTGGTTACATTTCGCATTGGAGAGATTCTATTGGGTGAGGCTCGGGCTGAATCAGTGTTGACACCGTTAGAGCTGGCGGATACCGCTTCGGTAGATGATCCGGAGGTTATTAATATTGCTCGATTCCTACAGACCTTAGATGCGGATGACGAAGAGGGTATCTTGATCACAGAGGATATGCGTCTTGCAGCAACGGTAGATATCGACTTTACTCAGTCGGTCGCTGATTTTGAAAATGATGCCCAGGTTCAGAGCTATTTAGCCGCATTCGGTAACGGTCAACTGATTGACCAAGAGAGTGCAATAACACATCTTGAGGAGACGCTTACGACCTTAGGTTACAATCAGCCACCTGAGGTTGATGTCGGGGCTGATCAAACGGTGACCTCCGGTGATGAGGTCACCATCAGTGGTGCGGCCAGTGACAGTGATGGCTTTATTGTTGATTTCACCTGGCGTTATGAGCAAGGTGATGACGATCCTGATCTCAGCTTCTTCTCTGATGAAGAGGTCGATGAGAGTGAAGAGGATCTCACCGATGAAGAGAGCAACTTTACTTCACTCTCGGAACGATTCACCGCCCCGGATGTCACAACCTCGACCGAATTAACCTTCAGGTTCACTGTGGAAGATGACGACGGTGCAACCCAAAGTGATGACCTGACAGTGACTGTAAACCCTCAGTGACGCCATCTATTATAACCCTCTATCAAGGAGATACTTGTTTATGAGATCGTTCTGTATACGTCAAGTAAAAAACGCCGCGCCCTCTGGTGCTTTACGCAGTTTTGTAACCTTAACCTTGTTGCTTTTTTCGTTTGGATGCAGCGCAGAGCCGAAGGTTGAGAAGGTGGTTGAGGGCGAGCACTATAAGAAAATTGACAGTGCGTTGGCTAAAGTAGGCCCTAAAGAGCGTGTCGATGTGTTAGAGTTCTTCTCGTATGGTTGCCCTCACTGTGCCGACTTAGAGCCTGGTGTGAACAAATGGAAGGCCGCGCTTCCCAGCTATGTGGCGTTTGACCATATGCCGGCTTTCTGGAATGAGCAGTATGCCATGTTGGCTCAAGCCTACTATATGGCTAAGATCCTGAAAAAAGAGCAGGCGCTGCGTCCGAAGATTTTCCATGCGATACATAATAAAGGTGAGCGATGGAGGTCTGTGGCAGAGATAAGAAGCTTTTTTGAAGAGCACGGTATTGATGGTGCCACCTTTGATCGTAACTTTGAATCATTTGCTGTAAAACAGAAGATGAAAATGGCCGGTAATGCCTTCAAAGATTATAAATTGCGCAGCGTGCCTGTTTTTGTCGTTGCCGGTCAATATGTGACCTCTCTGGGTGATGCGGGGTCGCAAGAGCAGCTTTGGAAAGTGTTAAATCACTTAACATCGAAAGTAAAAGCGGGTGAACTGTAGCGCCTCAAGCGTCTGTTCTGGCTGCCAGAGAGGAAGTATGGCCAATTTTAATACGCATTTGACCGTTGCGGGGGTGGCAGCCGGTGTGACCGCCTCCACGCTCTATGCCATTGGGTGGGTCTCCGTTCAAGAGATGGTGCTGTTGTGGCTGGTGGCAACATTGGGTGGGATACTGCCTGACATCGATTCAGACAACTCCACCGCCATTAAGCTGATTTTTAACTTACTTACTGCCGTGATATGCTTGATGGCTATGTTTTTGCTGGCGGGCACCTTCTCGCTTGTGGAGCTGTGGGTCACATTTGTGCTGTTGGTTATGGCGATCCATTGGCTTATCTTGCCGCTGTTTGCATCTTTTACGCGTCACCGAGGTGTATTTCACTCTATTCTGGCTGGGCTCTTTTTCTGGTTCAGCATCACGGCGCTCTCTGCTCATTTTTTTGATGCGCTCTTCTCTTGGTCGTTAGGTTTTTTCTGCTTTATCGGTTTTATGATTCACCTTCTTCTGGATGAGGTGTACAGTGTTGATCTGCTGAATACGCGGATTAAGCGCTCATTTGGGACGGCCATTAAACCTTTCAGCTATAAATATAAGGTGGCGTCAACGGCCTTGGCCGTGATGACGTTCGTCGTTTGGTTTGCAACGCCGTCATCACAGGCTT
>JAYPBG010000104.1:0-3415 GCA_038124075.1 Gammaproteobacteria bacterium | reverse complement strand
GGCTTTTACAGAGCGCTACTTCTCAACGACCCTTTTTGCACACATCTCCTCGGTTGCCCTTCCTAAGGGGACCTTTTTGGGTGTGCGTTATGGGGAGGGGTCAGGTCAGTGGCGTCGTGTAGGTGCTCAATAATAAGTTCGCTTATTTTGGGCACGAGAGGCTCGGGTAGATTGTGACCCATGCCATCAATAAGGGCCAGCTTTGCCCCCTTAACCTGCAGTGCTGTATGAACCCCTCCGTGGACAGGGCTGAGAGGGTCCTCTTTGCCGTGGATCACCAGCGTTGGGCACTCGATCTCTTTTAAGAGTTCTGAACGATCCCCTGACGATAAAATAGCAGCCAACTGGCGCAAATAGCCATTTGGGTAGTAACAGCGTTCATAAGCGGCTTCAATGTAAGCGCGAATGTGTGACTCATCTTTAGGGTATGCAGGGCTTTCGATCATTCGATAGGTCTGCAGTGAGTAGTGTATATACGCCTCTTTGCCCTTTAGCTTGGGGCGTTTGAGCAGCCGTAGCATTACGCGTTTTTTTGGCATAGGCAGCTTGTGGTGTCCTGAGCTGGACATGACAGAGGTGAGGCTGAGTACATGACGTTTGTGTGTTGATGCCATAATTTGTGCAATCATACCGCCCATCGAAGCCCCAACGAGGTGTGCCTGCTTAATCCCCAGTGCATCCATTAGGTCAATAACATCGTTGGCCATGTCGGTCAGGGTGTAGGGTGGGTGAGTGCGGAGGCGTAATCGATAGGCTGCAAAGTGTTTGAGGAGATTGGGTTTGTGAGGGCCATGCTTTGCTGACAGACCGGCATCGCGATTATCGAAAGAGATTAAACGGTAGCCTGAGTTAATTAATCGTTTTTTCAGTG
This sequence comes from Gammaproteobacteria bacterium, assembly GCA_038124075.1. Classification (GTDB taxonomy): domain Bacteria; phylum Pseudomonadota; class Gammaproteobacteria; order Pseudomonadales; family JAYPBG01; genus JAYPBG01. The sequence continues at coordinate 2,544 of JAYPBG010000104.1, read as the reverse complement.
AAGGGGGCCATGCAATCATCTGCGTCGCAAGCCCCATAATCAAAATGATGACAGGGTCGTCAGGGTTGCCCTGGTCTTCGTAGTAAAGTTCAGTATGTGTTGTCTTGATATGCGGCATGATTTTGAGCTCTTTTTTTAAATACAACAAGGTATAAATAAGGCGTAGTGGGTATATAATAACAAGGTGCAGCAAGGTACCTGTCAAGAGCCATTTTAGCAGAAGCTTATTATAGCTTGCCCCTATTTTTTAAAACAAGAGTGCGTCTCAGCTTTGTGTGCAGTATTTGCTGTCTGACGCTTTAAAGGCGTCCGTCTCTTGAGTCATGCTGATGAGCGCGTGTATGTGTGACTCTGGGTGTTCGAATTTAGCCAGGATGGACTCAAATTTCTTTTTAACGATCGGATCGAGGTTAGCCACGCGATCCATGCCCGTGTAGGTTATGGCTATAAAAAGGCCGACGGTTGTACTCGCGAGTAGCTTGAGCTCTGATTCAGTGTGTGAGTCGAGATAGTTCTCTACGAGGGCATAAAAGTTTTCCCATTTTTCAGCCTCATTTTCTGCAAAGCGTGTGAGGGCGATCTGTTTGGTTGTAGCGTCCGGGGCCGCACAGGCTTGCGTGAAGGCGTTCATAACGGGGGGGAAGTTTGTGCGGTCATGTATGGCAACCATTTTTTGCCAGAGTGCGGCATGTGCGTTCATATTCAGTGTTTCAAGGCGCGCGTCTCCTAGAGTTGTCTGCACTCTTTGGGCTAACTCATTTAAGATCGCTAGGGTGGAGACCAAGACGGTATCTCCTGTATTGCTTTTAACGAATAGGGCGGGTACCTTCATATCTGCGCGGATAGATTGGTAGGCCTCACATCTGTATTCTCTCTTCCCGTTGATCGGTTTTAAGTCTAAGCCGATAACATGATCACCAAAATCAAAGATGGTGTGAAACTGAGTGGGTGTGACGTTTGATTGTATGAGATGCAATGTGGCGCGGATCAGTCGTGCACTGCGTGAGCCACCTGGGTTGGTGAAAAGTGTCGTATCTTTTATAAGGCTAAGGTCTAGTGGTGCTTCAGGTGGGCTCTTGATGTCGGCTAAAAAACTGCCCCAGCTTTTGTGCGTGCTGGCGGGGCAAGTGGATGCGGCGATGATCGCTGGGAAGGTCGAGTGGGTCTGGGGATTGGTTTCACGTCTTAGTAAAATAGGTGTTTCTGTTACAGGATCCATCATTATTGCTTCCCTTCTTTTTCCAAGCCGTTATAGAGAATAGAATTGTTGAGTCTAATAAAAGGCTCGAATTATTGTCAAGCAGTTATGCTTGCTTGTTTATTTCTGATTAACAGTTAACCGTTTCTATGGCGGTTTTTATCGAATCTATTTTATTCTTTTTCTTTTTCCTCTTCACTCAACAATAAAAATTGTATTTTTTATAAATAGGGCTCTTCCTTTTGTTTGTTAAATTCGTATAATGACACTCTAATTAATGTATCACCATGGATGGGATTTTTATAATGCAATCACATGCTTATAATGTAGGGTCTAATCAAGGGTCTAATCAAGGATCTAGTCGTGCAGAAGCAGAGATCTGCTTTGCATCGGGTCATGGGGTGGGGGATGGCGCTGATGCGTTAAAGCTGCGGGGGTTGGAGAAGGACTCTTCTCGACAGGCGCCTAAAGTCAGCGCCTATGCTAACGCCTATACTAAGAAGGCAATGAATGAGTGCTCAGAGCGTCAGAGCCTCGAAAATACTGAAAACATTAAGCAGACATCAAAGCAGCTCACGCCTCGTTTGGATCAATCGAACAGTACGATCGAATACAGTACTGGATTTGGTAACCACTTCTCCCAAGAGGCGCGACCCGATGCGCTACCTAAACATCAAAATAATCCGCAGCGGTGTCCGTACGGCCTTTATGCAGAGCAGCTGAGCGGTACCGCATTTACGGCACCGAGAGCCGATAATCTTTATACTTGGCTTTATCGCATTCGACCCTCGGTAAGTCAAACCGGTGATTTTAGCCCTATCTCCCTTTCGGCAATACAGTCTAAGCCAAGTGAGGGTGTGGTCAATCCAAATCAGTTACGCTGGAGTTCGCCTCAGTCAGTGGTTAGCTCAGCGGTGAACGCATCGGTGAAAAGAGGGGATTTTGTTGAAAGCCTTTTTACTGTAGCGAACAATAAAGCGGGTGCTATACATTGGTATCACTGTGATCAAGATATGGGGAGACGCTTTTTTACGAATGCCGATGGTGAGATGATGGTGATTCCTCAAGAGGGTCCGGTTCTGGTTAAAACAGAGATGGGCTTGTTAGAGGTTGGGCCAAAGGAATTTGCGGTGATTCCGCAAGGGGTTGTGTTTCAAGTGAACCCTATAGAGGGGCGTTCGATAGGCTACGTATGTGAAAATTGGAAAGCGCCTTTTTCTCTTCCTGAGTTAGGTCCGATTGGTGCGAATGGGTTGGCGAACAGAAGGGATTTTCAGTATCCAGTGGCTTGGTATGAGGATGTTCAATATGAGCCTGAAGGGGCGTTTGGTGAGAGCAGCGGTGAA
>JAYPBG010000103.1:1485-10529 GCA_038124075.1 Gammaproteobacteria bacterium | reverse complement strand
CCGCATCCTTTATACGCCCCATTCACTGGATAACATCTTTGTGGGACAATCAATCACTCCCTATTACGCTGTTCGGAGTACAGTCAAACTGCAGCAGTTATGGCCATCGCGTCCATGCTCCCAATCCTATCAAGATCACATCCATTAAGACATACTCCCATGTGTTGAAAGAAGAGGGCAAAGTCATCGCCTCCTTTCACAAACGCCAAGAGAGCATCACAGAACAAGTCAAGGCGCTGGCGGCCTCCATCAATGCAACCGCCATCCTCGATGAGAATCTGCTGAATGAAGTGACGGCCCTTGTAGAGTGGCCTATTGCACTGCTGGGTAACTTTGATCAAGCGTTCTTAGAGGTACCTCAAGAGGCCTTGATCTCTTCCATGCAAGAGCATCAGAAATATTTCCCACTGGTTGATGATAAGGGTACGCTGTTGCCGCATTTTATCACCATCAGTAATATCGACAGCCACGACAGAGCCCAAGTCATATCCGGTAATGAAAAGGTCATTCGACCGAGGCTCGCCGATGCCCAATTCTTTTTTAAACAAGATCAGAAAAAACCACTGATTGAATTTTCAGAACAGCTCAAAACAGTAACCTTCCAGCACCAACTGGGCTCTGTTTATAACAAAACCGAACGCATCGCTGAACTCAGCCGCTGGATTGCCAAACAGATCGGCAGCAACGGTGAATCAGCCTACGAAGCTGGAAAACTCTGTAAAGCTGATCTTGCTTCAAATATGGTGGGTGAATTTCCTGAGCTTCAAGGCATTATGGGCATGTACTATTTTCAGCTGGAACACGCCAGCAATCAATCAATCGACCCAGACATTGCTACGGCACTGAAAGAGCAGTACCTCCCTAAGTTTGCGGGTGACGAGCTGCCCAATACACTGGTTGGTACCGCGCTTTCAATTGCAGATAAAATGGACACATTAGTGGGCATATTTGGAATCAACCAACCACCCTCGGGTGTTAAGGATCCTTTTGGCTTACGCAGGGCCAGTTTAGGCATTCTGAGAATCTGTATCGAAAAGAGACTCAGCATCGACCTGAAGGCATTGATTGATAAATCCATTAGCCTGTATGCTGATGCTGATATAGCGCTGGATAATCAAAACACGCAGGAAGAGCTCTTTAACTTTATGTTTAGCCGGTATCGTACCTTCTATCAATCTCAAGGCATCGAAACCGATGTCATTCAATCCGTTGAGCAGCGCCAACCAACGGTCCCTCATGACTTTGATGCCAGAATTAAAGCCGTCAACCAATTTCGGAAGCAGCCTGAAGCCAGATCACTCTCTGAAGCAAACAAACGTGTGCACAATATTTTAAAGAAATCGGGGACTACCATTCAATCAGAGATCGATCAAAGTCTTCTACAAGAAGCAGCTGAAAAGTCTCTTATTAGAGAGATAACCTCTGCCCATGACTCGATACTGCCGCTGCTTCAAGCGCATCAATATACTGAAGCGCTCACCCAACTGGCCGCTTTAAAAGAACCTGTTGATCATTTTTTCGATAGCGTTATGGTGAACGTCGATGATGAAAAGATCAGAAACAACCGCCTAGCTCTTTTGAATCAGCTAAGGGCACTGTTTTTGCCTATTGCAGATATCTCATATTTAAAATAGATCGTAACGGTCCGTTTCTCTCCATCGACTGCTTTTTCTCTCTTCCACTTTTCCTTTCACATTTCACATTTCACATTTCACACAGCACTCTTCTTCATATGATATGAATAGAAGGGTGCTTTCTGAGATTGATACCCACAAGTTATCCAATGCACATTATTTAAAGATCATTTTTATATTCAATAACTTACATGATTCCATCCAAAAAAGGGGCTTACCCTGTGGATAAACCCCTTTTTTGATTTTGATGAAGCAAGAGAATGGTTGTGGATAATTCTATGCTTTTGTGGAAAAAGTGCTGCGCTCCACAACCGAGTTATCCACATTATCCAAAAGTTTTACACATCCAAATTAGCAACCTTCAGTGCATTATTTTCAATAAACTCTCGACGTGGTTCGACCTGATCTCCCATCAAACACGTAAAGATCTGATCAGCCGCAATAGCATCCTCAATCGTCACCTTCAAAAGACGACGCGTTTCAGGATTCATCGTGGTTTCAGCAAGCTGTTCAGGATTCATTTCACCCAATCCCTTATAACGTTGAATATAGTTGCCTTTTCGTGATTCTGACATAAGCCACTCAATCGCCTCTTTAAAGCTTGCAACCTCAGACTTTCTCTCACCACGTTTAACATATGCACCCTCTTCAATTAAATTATGAAGCTGCTCACCCAGCTGTGATATACGCTCATAATCTTCCGATACCCAAAAATCATGAGATGCTATAAACTGGTGCTCAATACCATGCGCTAACTGCTGAATAACAAGCGAATACCCTTCTCGTTCCGTATCTTTTTCCCATTGCGCAGAGTAGTGAAAAGCACGATCAACCGAGGCATTAACCGCTTCGATAAAAGCCCCTTCCCATTGCGTAAGTTGTTCACTGTCAAGCAGCATATCCTTAGTCACCCTAGGTTGATAGATCATATTCTCCAGTACCACAGCAGGATACAGCTTAGAAAGCCTATCAATATTCTTCATAACGTGTTGATACTCATCAACCAATAAAGCCAAGCTCTGACCCGATATGGGCGGTGCCTCTTTATTAACATACAACTCAGCATTGTCCAAAGCACCATTAAGAAGGTGAGCCTCTAAAGCAGCCTCATCTTTTAAGTAGCGCTCCTGCTTACCTCTTTTAATCTTATAAAGTGGAGGCTGAGCAATATACACATACCCTTGCTCAATAATCTCACGCATCTGCCGGAAGAAAAAGGTCAGGAGAAGCGTTCGAATATGCGATCCATCCACATCCGCATCCGTCATAATAATAATATGATGGTATCTAGACTTCTCAATATCAAACTCTTCTCGACCAATACCACACCCAAGCGCTGTAATCAACGTACCCACTTCAGCAGAAGAGAGCATCTTATCAAATCGGGCTTTTTCTACATTGAGAATTTTACCCTTTAAAGGCAGTACCGCTTGCGTCTTTCTATTTCTTGCCTGCTTTGCCGATCCTCCTGCTGAGTCACCCTCCACTAGAAACAACTCAGACAGAGCCGGATCCTTCTCTTGGCAGTCAGCAAGCTTACCTGGTAACCCAGCAATATCTAAAGCGCCTTTCCTTCGTGTCATTTCACGTGCTTTTCGAGCTGCATCCCTAGCCCTGGCCGCATCTATTATCTTCTGGGCAATGGTTTTTGCATTCTGAGGATTCTCTAACAAATAGGTACTTAAATGTTTTGACATAGCCTGCTCAACCGCTGATTTCACTTCAGAAGAGACCAGTTTATCTTTTGTCTGTGAAGAAAATTTTGGATCAGGCACTTTCGTAGAGATAATCGCGGTTAAACCTTCTCGTGCATCATCACCCGATGTTGAGACTTTGGCTTTTTTCGCTATATTTTCCTGTTCAATATAGCTGTTTAACGTTCTTGTCAATGCAGAACGAAATCCAGCAAGGTGTGTTCCTCCATCACGCTGAGGAATATTATTGGTATAACAAAAAATACTCTCTTGATACCCATCATTCCACTGCAGCGCGACCTCGACACCAACGCCCTCTTTTCCTATATCGCTGAAATAGAACACTTGATTCAAGGGGGTTTTATTCTCATTTAAGTGCTCTACAAACGCCTTCAGCCCCCCTTCATAACAAAAGACCTCTTCTTGCCCACTGCGCTCATCCTTAAAAACAATCTTTACACCCGAGTTCAAAAATGAAAGTTCTCTCAATCGTTTAGCCAAAATATCAAAGCTAAATTTTATATTTGAAAATGTTTCTGCACTGGGCCGAAAGGTACATTCAGTACCGGTTGAAGAAGTTTCTCCAACCACTTTTAAAGGGTATTCAGGTACACCATGGCGATAAACTTGTTCATGCAGCTTACCATCGCGACGTATTCTCAGTAACAGCTCCTCAGAAAGAGCGTTCACAACGGAAACACCCACACCATGCAGACCACCTGATACTTTATAGGTGTTATCATCAAACTTACCACCCGCATGGAGCACCGTCATTATAACTTCCGCTGCTGATATCCCCTCTTCTTCATGAATATCAACTGGAATACCTCGTCCATTATCCATGGTTGTGATCGACTCATCAGGGTGGATCGTCACTGTAATTTCAGAGCAGTACCCCGCTAATGCTTCATCTATGGAGTTATCAACCAATTCAAACACCATATGATGGAGGCCTGTTCCATCATCTGTATCACCAATATACATACCTGGCCGCTTTCGAACGGCATCCAGTCCTTTTAATACTTTAATACTCGAAGAATCATAGGAATTTTCACTCTCTTCGCTCATCAGTACTCTCCATCCACGGTTAGTTAAATAAAAACTCAAAATAGCGATGTTCCACGTGGAACATCGCGAATGATCTATTTTCGCCTCACAGTCTGCGCTCGCTCACCTTGCTCTCGACCTTAACGCTGCTCATCTCAGTTATTCATATCTCATGCTTAAACACATTTCCATGTTCCACGTGGAACATCCTATAATCTTTACCCTTTAAGAGCTGACCGAATTGCGTTTCATCGATAGCCGTAATAAACAGCTGAACATCTTGATCCAGTAACCATGAGACAACCCTTGCAATACTTTGATGATCAAACTCAGCACCAATATCATCCAACAAGAATACAGCTGGCTGCTTTTTCGTCTTACCCACAATTTTTGTTTGAATCATTTTTAAGTGCAAAGATACCGCTTTTTTCTGCCCTCTAGAGAGTGTATTCTTTGCACCCCCATGTAAACCAACCTTCCCATTTAACTCTATTCGAAGATCAGCACGGTGAGCACCATAATGTGTAAACCTACGCTCTTGATCTCGCTCAAAAGAGTCTACCCAACAGCTCTTTAAGGAGGTCTCATCTTTTGGCCACCCAGAATAATAGTGAAGGCGCACACCCAACTCTGCCAGAACCTCAGAAAAAGGTCCTTGATCAGAGCTCTGCACAATGCAATCCAGGTGATCTCTTCTCATTCTATCAATCTGTTCAAAGAGTGGTGCAAGCTGCGAGTCCCAAGCTTCTAATTGGCTATATGTTCGTATACCTGATTTTAAAAGTGCATTTCTCTGCTTTAAGATTTTATTAGCATTTCGCCACAACCCATGGAAGGAGTGTTCCACGTGGAACACTCCCCAATCGATAAAGCGCCGTTTCATTTCAGCAGATGCATCTAACAGCAATGGGTCTTCTGGAGTATGAAACTGTATTGGAAGCAATTTAGCCAGTGAAGCTATTGAGGAATAACGGTCAACACCAATTTTGGCATTCACAGCACCATTCATTTTTTTTTGAACACCAACATTAATCAATTGATTAACTGTGTGAGATGATTGAGGCACCCGAACCGAGCCAGAAACTAAACAGTACTCTTGCCCAAATTGAATAACATGTGCAATACGCCGAGTTCGAAACGAGCGACCTGTAAACATGAAGTATACAGATTCAAGTAAGCTGCTCTTTCCAGTGCCATTTGCGCCAAGAAACAGGTTGATGTTGTTGTGCAACCCAATTGATACGTGCTTGATGTTTCTTACATAATCAATCTTCAGCTCTGTTAATGGCATAACATACACTAGATTCTCATCGGCATAACAACATAGGTCGCATCCACTTGCTCAACACCTTGAATGATAGAGCTGGCGTGATTATGAGAAAGCGTCAAACGAAAATAGGGGTCATCTATAGCGTTCAAAACATCCAGTAAATAGGCAACATTGTAACCAAGCTCTAGCAAATCGCCACTATAGTCTATCTCCACCTCTTCCTCGGCTTCTTCTTGCTCGGGATTGTTTGCCCGCATTTTCATACTGCCTTGGCTTAAATGGACTCGAACACCACGAAACTTCTCGTTAGATAAAATAGCCACTCGGCTTAATGCTTGTGCAAACTGCTCACAGTTACCGACAAAACTGTTACCGCCCGTTTTAGGCACTACACGATCATAATCTGGGTATTTTGCACTGACCAATTTTGTTGTAAAGACAAAGCCCTCATAAATAACCCGAAGGTGATTCGTGCCAAAAGAGAGCGTTACAACATCATCAATATCCTCTAGGAGCCGGCTTAACTCCACAATACTCTTTCTAGGCACAATAATACCGCGATGCTGAAAATTTTGCCCTTCAAGGCCATAATCGCAAATGGCTAATCTATGACCATCTGTAGCGACGGCACGCAGCTGACGGCCGGATAACTCCAAAAACAGCCCGTTAAGGTAGAAGCGAACATCTTGCTGCGCCATAGCAAACGCTGTTTTATCAAAGAGTTTTTTCAACGCTCTTTGTGCCACATGTACTTTTGTTGCCTCTTGATCTTCTTCTAAATTTGGAAAATCTTCTGCAGGCAGCACACCTAATGAAAATCGACTTCTTCCTGATGTGACCACCATTTTCTGTTCATTTAGTTGAAATCTTACGACAGATTCTGGAAGCAATGAACGGAAAATATCCATCAGCTTTCTTGCAGGCACCGTCGCTTGCCCCGGCTCTTCAATACTGTCGAGCGGTATAAACGCAACCAACTCCAGCTCAGAGTCCGTGCCTGTTAGCGCCAAACCGTTGCCATCAGCAACAATAAGAACGTTACTTAAAATAGGTTTTGTCTGCTTCTTTTCGACGACCGCTGCAATATGCTGAAGGGGCTTAAGCAACACTTCACGACTGACCGAAAACTTCATAATTAGCCTCAACCTCAAATAGTATAAAAAACTCTATAATAAACAGCTATATACCTATGACATACCTACTTACGACATACAGACCTATGTCGTTAAGAGTCTCTGTAAGTTGGTATAATCTTCTTTCATATCCGCATCGCTGTCACGCAACTCTTGGACCTTACGACAGGCATGCAAGACGGTTGTATGATCACGCCCACCAAAAGCATCACCGATTTCTGGCAGACTATGATTCGTCAGCTCCTTAGAGAGCGCCATAGCCACCTGCCGTGGACGAGCAACCGATCGACTGCGCCGCTTTGAATGCAGATCAGCAATCTTGATCTTAAAATATTCAGCAACCGTTTTTTGAATATTTTCCACACTGACTTGCCGATCCTGAAGCGCAAGCAAATCTTTCAACGACTCCTTCACAAACTCTAACGTAATAGCCCGCCCCATAAACTGTGAGTTTGCAATCACACGCTTGAGCGCTCCTTCAAGTTCACGGACATTAGAGCGTATTTTTTGTGCAATAAAAAAGGCCGTCTCAGGGGGAAGCTCAATTTTTGCGTCTTCCGCCTTTTTCATCAATATTGCAACCCGCGTCTCAAGCTCAGGTGGCTCTACAGCAACCGTCAACCCCCAACCAAACCGGGATTTCAGACGCTCCTCTACCCCCATGATCTCTTTAGGGTAGCGATCACACGTCAGAATCATCTGCTGCCCCCCCTCTAAAAGGGCATTAAACGTATGAAAAAACTCCTCTTGCGAGCGCTCTTTTCCTGCAAAAAACTGAATATCATCAATCAAAAGTGCATCCACTGAGCGATAGTAACGCTTAAACTCATTAATCGCATTAATCTGCAGCGCTTTAACCATATCGGCCACAAAGCGCTCAGAGTGCAGATAGACTATGCGTGCATTCTTATTTTTCATGCACATAAAGTTACCGACAGCATGCATCAAGTGGGTCTTACCCAAGCCAACACCACCATACAAAAACAGTGGATTGTATGCTCCTCCAGGGTTCTCAGCCACCTGACTGGCTGCGGCACGTGCCAACTGGTTCGACTTACCCTCTACAAAACTATCGAACGTGAAACTGGGGTTAAGGCTGCTCTTGTGCTTTATTGTTCCCCCTACATCAACTTCACGCTGTTTAGTGCCCTCTGATGCTTGCTTCTTCTCCGAACCACCCTTTACCTCATTAGCAGCAGCCTCATCACTTTGCCCCCCAGCACCACTAGCAGGCCCTACAGCCCCACCTGCGGCGCTCAAAACCTGAGACTCCGATGCTATCTGCCGATCTACAGAACTGCTTTGAGAGGCATTTAAGTCGGCCACAATACGCTTCTCGGTCAAGCTGCGCTGGCTGGAGCCGATCTTCAAAGAGAGCTGTATTCGCTCACCCGCAATTTCGGTCAATATTTCATTAACCCTACTGAGAAATTTCTCATTAACCCAGTCCAATACAAATCGGTTAGGGGCATACAGGCGAACTTCCCCTTCCAGGACTTCAACTTGTAATGGCCGCAACCACGTATTGAACTGTTGAGCAGGCAGCTCATTTTGCAATCGTTCTAAGCATTTTTGCCAAAGCGAATCTACCAAGGATCCTCCTAAAATCTGAACATACCGTGCACGTTACAGTGCAGAATTAATACGCATATGCAGCCATGTGGGCAAATAGAAGTTGTCATAGTGGGACAGGACACAATATTTTAGCCTCGTTAGCCCGCCTAATCCAATGTTATTTCCTTTTCTTCTTCATACGATGGCTCTACACAGTACACAGCACAGTATACAAAGAGCGCATGTATTCAGGCGTTGTGCACACATTGCAAACACATTACATGACCTCTAATACGCCATAAAACCCTTTTTCAGGGTATCCGATCAAAATTTCACTCTCAAAATATACCCACCTCAGATCGCCTGCCCCTCATCTTAGCCACTTTTTTCAGTCATCATTGACTATTATCCATACAATTTGTTCAAGGATAACGTGTAGAGAACCGTGTTGATAAATCATGTACTAACCGGTGCATTCTTCTGTGCACTGTTTTATCCACATATTGTTCATATGCTGTTACACGGCTTGCAACCAGTAAGTTCTACCACCTGGCAACAGGGTTATCATTAACACAACATACTGTTTTATATAAGGTAAACTGACTTATCAACAGTTTTTGGCGTATATAATTACAATAACAACAATAATCTTTTAAATATATATATTAATATTTATTAGTTAGTAGTGTTGTATGAGGTTCACCTTAAGGGG
>JAYPBG010000103.1:0-1474 GCA_038124075.1 Gammaproteobacteria bacterium | reverse complement strand
CTCACACCTTATCCTGAGCCACTTTGAATAACCTGTTTGTAAACCAGGTGGTTTGGCTATTTGCCAAGTTAAAGGTGCGTTTTGGAACGAATGTATTTAAAATCACCAGCGCAAAGACATGATTGTCATTAAAGAAAGTAAGCTATACAGCTTATTGACCGCTGGGCAACCGTATTAAGTCTAAACATCTACTATTAGGAGCCATTAACGTGAAAAGAACATTTCAGCCCAGCAACTTAAAACGTAAACGTGTTCATGGGTTTAGAGCTAGAATGGCAACTAAAAATGGTCGTTTAGTGATCAAGCGCCGTCGTGCAAAAGGCCGTAAGCGTTTAACGGCTTAATATAAGAGCTCAAGTTTGCAAAATAGGTTTGATGAATTTCGTGAAAGAGTGGGTGAGATTGAAACATCTTTTCCTGATCACCCACTCAATCAACTGGCTGTAGGAAAACTGACCACTTCGCGTGAGTTTTCCATTGTGTTTGAACAAACTCAGCAGAAAGTTGTTGATAAGCACTTTGTTATTTTAGCGACCAAGATTAACCAGCGCGGTGTTTCTCCATATCAAGTCAGGTTGGGTTTGGCTGTTCAAAAAAAGAAAGTACGCAGGTCCGTAGATCGAACCTATTTGAAACGGGTCATTCGGGAGACATTGAGGCATCAAAAAGATGGTCTGATCGGTTGGGATATTGTTGTGTTGGTTCGACACTCTCCAGAAGTTGCTCAAGCCTTGAAGCATCGAAAACTGATACATCAGAGTATAACGAACTCATGGAGGCGGCTGGTAAATAGAGTCTAAGTGAGATCAATTTGGATCTTGGTTTATATTTAGCGAATAATGAATATTGTAAATGCGGCTCTACTTCGTTTTTTTCTTATTTTAATAAAAATATATCAGTACTGTATCAGTCCGTTTACGCCTCGTGCGTGTCGTTTCTATCCTAGCTGCTCTGAATACGCTTCCCAAGCTCTATTGCAGTACGGCCTGATTTTAGGGATAAAGCTCACCTTGAAGCGGTTGATGAAATGCCAACCATTTTCCTCACATTCTGGATGGGATCCTGTAGATTCTTCATCCGAAGCAGCGAATGTTTATTGTGACTCCTGTAAACGGAGTTCTGATTCTGTTCACACGTTATGAGATCTGATTTGATATGAGTTTTTTAAGAAATTTTTTTATGATTGGGGTAGCGGTTACAACTTATCTTTTATTTTATAATTGGCAGCAGGATTATTATGTCAATGCTCCACCGGCGGTGTCTGAACAGGTTGATACCGCTGAGGTATCCCGGCCCGAATCAAGCATGCATAAAGATGAAGTACTCAGTGGTATGCCGCCGCTGGAAGAGAGTGTTGACTTAGAAGGTCAACAGGGATCCGATCTTCCTATCGTTGAACAGCAAGATGTTGTTGGCAATAAGGGGGTGCCAACACTGATGGGTGATGATGCTGAACAAACGGAACGTTTTATTC
>JAYPBG010000102.1:0-10661 GCA_038124075.1 Gammaproteobacteria bacterium | reverse complement strand
CTGCCTGAAGCGCGACGTTTGTCACTCGAAGCAATAAGCACTGAAAAAGAGCGTCATGAGCACTCTGAAACATCGCACGAATCATTGTACGAATCATTGCATAAAGAGGTTCACCAGGATGGCATAGAGAGGGTTGATCCCCATATCTGGTTGAGTATTGATGATCGTTCTGCAATGATTACCGCCATTTCAAATTGGCTCCAGAAACAGAGTATGGGCATGTCAAAAGAGAGTATTCAAGCGCGTGCTGATGCTATGCATGAACAGGGACAGGCACTGCGTTTACTTAAGGGGCATGTTTTAGAAAAAAAGGAGAAGCGTCGCCCTATTTTGCTGGATCACAATGCATTTGGGTATCTACTGGATGAGCTGGATTTGGTGTTGGTTGGGGCCATTCAAAGGCATCATGAGATTAAGCCGTCGATAAAGCATCTTGCTGCATTAAGCCTCAGCGTTCAACAAGCTCAACCTCTTTGCGTCATTACGCAGCCCAATACGGATGAAAAACTGTTGAAAAAAATATTAAATGGAACGGAGTTTCGGCGTTATACCATTGATCCCATGCTAAAAAGAGGGAGTGTGAGCGGGCTTGATTCTATGAATGCATTTCAATCTGTCGTAGAGGATCTATTGGCCTGTTCGGCTCTCATTGAGCACTAATTTGAGAATTAATTGAGAATAACCCTTTGGCGTAAGGCAACAATGTCCCGAAACCAGTTGGGATCTTTCACTTTAATGAGATCCCCTGAGCGGTTGGCGGCTTGGTTTTGAAATTGCACCTTAAGGCGATAGGTCCAAAAACGCAGTGCCGCCAAGAGAAGAAACATGGGCAGTGCTGTGTGCTCAAGCGCAGTGATCGGACGAAGGGTGTTGTACCCATCCATAAGCGCCTGCACCTTTTTCACATCCAGCTTTCCCTGGCTGTCGACACACCAGTCGTTCATAACAACGGCAATATCCATCAGCATATAGTCATAACCAGCCGAGTAAAAGTCGATGACACCGGTTAATTGGCCGCCTTGAAAGAGTGTATTGTCGATAAAGAGATCGCCATGGATCACTGCTTTGGGCATTGCCTCAAACTCAGGCAGTTTGTAATGGCAGAGTTTAAGTGCACTGCGGAAGAGCCTCTGCTCCTCATCCACCATTTTACTCAGCCACGCTTTTGATTCTGCGTTAATCCAGTCGATGCTGCGAGGGGGTGGCAGAGGTTGTGGATAACTTATGGTTTCTGTGTGTAACTTTGCAAGCAGCGCGCCGGTTTGGTTGCAGTGTGAACAGAGCGGCGTGGTAAGATGGCTGCCATCCAGTTTGGGAAACAATATGGCTGGTTTTTTATGCACCGTCTGAATGGATTGCCCCTTGGCGTCACAAATAGGGTTGGGTATAGGTAAGCCGCGTTGCGCCAAAAAGGCTAATAAATGAACATATTGGCGCAGTTGAGCCTCCTCAGCGGTTTCAAAAAGGGTTAAAACCCACTCGAGGCACTCTTTCTCTTTCTCGGTTGTAATAAAGTAGGTAGTATTCTCGATGCCGTCTTCTACCCCAGAAAAATCGACAACCGTTCCGACTGTATAATGCTTAAGCAGTTGATCCAGGTCGTGCTTATAGATGGTTGTGTAGACAGACATATCGGTTCCTAATTACAGGTTGCTTAATCAGATTAAGTGTAGTGCATTAAGGCCCTCAATTAAAAAGACAGTGTGAATTCCATGAGTGATATCAAGCCCTTTATTCTTGTCGACGGCTCTTCTTATCTGTTTAGAGCTTTCCATGCGTTACCACCGTTAATGACCCGAAGTGGCCAGCCCACAGGCGCCATCAAGGGGGTGGTTAATATGCTGCAAAAGCTGATGAATAGCCACGAGCCGACCCATATGGCGGTTGTCTTTGATGCTAAAGGACCGACCTTCCGAAATGAGATATATTCTGAATATAAGGCACACAGGCCTCCCATGCCGGATGACTTGAGGGTTCAGATTGAGCCTTTACATAACCTCATTAGAGCGATGGGGTTGCCTCTGATCTGTATTGAAGGGGTTGAGGCAGATGATGTCATAGGCACGTTGGCGCACCTGGTTGGTGCACAAGGTATTCCTACGATTGTTTCGACGGGTGATAAAGATATGGCTCAACTCGTGAATGAGCATGTCACCTTGTTTAACAGCATGAATGATACCGTTCTTGATGTAGAGGGCGTCAAGAAAAAGTTTGGTGTTCCACCTGAGCTGATCATTGATTTCCTGGCGTTGATGGGCGATAAGGTGGATAACATTCCCGGTGCACCGGGTGTAGGTGAGAAGACAGCTTTGAAGTTGCTTCAAGGGATTGGTGGCATTGAAGCGCTCTATGGTAATCTTGATAAGATTGCCGCACTCGATTTTCGTGGTGCAAAAAGTATGGGTAAAAAGCTGGAGACCTATAGAGAGCAGGTCGAGTGCTCATATCGGTTGGCAACCATAAAATTGGATGTTGAACTGGATGTCGGTTATGAGTCGTTAATGCTCTGCGAACCCGATAACGATGCGCTGATTGAGCTCTATAAAACGTTGGAGTTTAAAACGCTTCTAAAAGCGTTATCGGATGATGGCGACATCAATTCGGAACACGCCGCCAATGCTAAGCCGATTGAGTTTGATACGGTCTTAGAGGAGGCTCAACTCGATCACTGTATTGCACAGCTTGAACGGAGTCACTTAGTGGCGTTTGATACCGAAACCACCAGTATAGATTATATGGATGCTGAGTTGGTCGGGCTGTCGTTTGCGGTCAGTGATGAGCAGGGGGGTGAGTATGCTGCTTATATTCCGGTAGCGCATGACTATGAGGGTGCTCCGCAGCAGCTAACAAGAGAATATGTTTTGGATCGCTTAAAACCGATATGGGCATCGAGCACCCTTAAGAAGGTGGGGCAAAATCTAAAATATGATCTTTCTGTTCTCTCGAAATACGATGTAACCGTCAATAATATTGCTTATGACACTATGTTGGCCTCTTATGTTTTAAATGCGACATCCTCACGGCATGACCTGGATACGTTAGCATTAAAACTCTTGGGTCATACAAATATCAGTTTTGAAGAGGTGGCCGGTAAAGGTAAGGACCAAGTGACATTTAACAAAGTGCCTTTGGAGCGTGCGTCTGCCTATGCCGCTGAAGATGCGGTGATTACGTTGCGCTTACATCAGACGTTGATGCAAGCGCTGGAAAAGCAACCGAGCCTAATGAGTCTCTTTGCAGAGTTGGAAATGCCGCTGATGCCTATTTTGGCTAAGGTGGAGCGCAATGGTACACTGATCGATGCCGAGCGACTTAACCAACAGACTCAAGAGTTGGTGGATAAAATGGCTGCGCTTGAGACCCAAGCTTATGAGCTTGCCGGTGAACCGTTTAATTTAGCGTCGACAAAGCAGTTAGGCGAGATACTGTTTAATAAATTAAACATTCCTGTTATAAAAAAAACACCCAAAGGGGCTCCCTCAACGGCCGAACCGGTACTGCAAGAGCTGTCGCACGACTACCCGTTACCTAAAGTGATTTTAGAGTATCGAAGTTATGCCAAACTAAAATCTACATATACAGAGAAGCTGCCCAAGCTCATTAAGGTGCGGACAGGACGTGTGCACACTTCTTATCATCAAGCGGTGACGGCGACGGGCAGACTGTCCTCATCAGATCCAAATTTACAGAATATTCCGGTGCGCACAGAGGAGGGACGACGTATTCGTCAAGCGTTTATTGCGGCGAAGGGTTGTAGAATCATTGCTGCAGATTACTCTCAGATTGAGTTGCGCATTATGGCGCATCTATCCAATGATGAAGGGTTACTAACGGCCTTTAGGGATGGCTGCGATATCCATGCTGCAACCGCAGCAGAGGTATTTGGTGAACCGCTTGAGCAGGTGACACCGGATCATCGCCGCAGTGCTAAAGCGATCAACTTTGGTCTTATCTATGGTATGTCGGCTTTTGGTCTTGCACGTCAGTTGGGGATTCCTCGCTATGATGCGCAAACCTACATTGATCTCTATTTTGAGCGCTATCCGGGTGTAAAAGCGTATATGGACCAAATTCGAGCGTCGGCTCATGAGGAGGGTTATGTAGAGACGCTGTATGGGCGTAGGCTCTATTTACCAGAGATTAATTCGCGCAATAAGCAACGGCAACAGGCTGCAGAGAGAACGGCAATTAATGCGCCGATGCAGGGGACGGCCGCAGATATCATAAAACGTGCTATGTTATCTGTTGATCGGTGGTTGGTAGAAGAGCGGTTGGATACCAAGATGATCATGCAAGTACATGATGAGTTGGTCTTTGAGGTGCCTGAGCAAGAGGTTGAGCATGTGCGTGAAGGGGTAGCGCGTTTAATGGCATCGGCCAGTGAGCTTGCCGTTCCGCTGGTTGTCGATGTCGGTATTGGTGATAATTGGGATGAGGCGCACTGAGTCTCGAGAGGCGTCGAACAGGCTGCACAGCGTGTTAAGGCGCCTCCTCCTCTTCTCCCTCGCCCTCTTCTGGTAATAACTGAAAGAACTCCCCCACCATTTGATACGCATCTTCTAGCCCTTGCGCTTTGGTGGACGAGAAGAGTTGAACAGAAAAAGGACCCTCTAATGCGGTCAGCTGTTGAGCGACCTTCATGAGGGTATTTTTTGCAGCCCCCCGTTTGAGCTTATCGCATTTGGTGAGCAGCACATGAATGGGCATATTGTAGTGAGTGGCCCAGTTGAGAAGTAGGTGATCGAACTCGCTGAATGGGTGTCGAATATCCATCATTAAGATGATACCGACCAGGCTCTTTCGTTTTTCCAGATAGAGATTGAGCTCTTTCTGCCACTTTTTCTTTACCGCTTCAGGTACTTTAGCGTAACCATATCCAGGAAGATCAATCAACTTTAAATGGGTACCCTCAGGTGCGCTGGGAAGATGGAAGAAGTTGATCAGCTGTGTTCTACCCGGTGTTTTGCTGCTGCGTGCCAGCTGTTTTTGATGGCATAAAGCGTTTAGTGCGCTCGATTTGCCTGCGTTAGAGCGTCCGGCAAACGCAATCTCTTTGCCGCTATCTTCAGGGCACTGGTCAAACTTTGCGGCGCTGATCTGAAAGGTCGCGCCTCGCATCATCTGCTCTATATCTAAAAGGCTTATCATGGGTGTTAGCATATTGGCTTGTTATTGGTTAGGGTCAAGCGGCTATTATCTGCTTGATCCGGTTGTCTGTGTTTTAACCAAATACTCAACTGAATAGTATTTTCGTCAGTATGATATATAATGGCATCAGTTCCAGTCTGGCTGAGTAAAATTTAGCTGATTCTATCACTGGAAGGACTATTGTGTCATGAATTGTATTCAAAATACATTTCTTGATGTTTTATTAC
Source organism: Gammaproteobacteria bacterium (assembly GCA_038124075.1). Taxonomy (GTDB): domain Bacteria; phylum Pseudomonadota; class Gammaproteobacteria; order Pseudomonadales; family JAYPBG01; genus JAYPBG01. The sequence goes on along the minus strand of JAYPBG010000102.1, from coordinate 5,286 downwards.
TAATGATTTGAGAAGTTTAGAGGCCAATATGACTATGGGTATGATTAAGGTAAAGACTAATCAGGTGAGTGGTTTTATAAACCCGGTATTCAATAATCTGGTCAAGAAGGGCGGCTTGGTGCTCACAAGTATTCTGTTGAGTGTTTCGGCCTCATCTTCTGTTTATGCGGCGGGTGCTGTCGTGGGTGATGCGGCTGCAGGAAAAACAAAAAGTGCGTCCTGCGCAGGCTGTCATGGCGCTGATGGTAACAGTGGAGTGCCCAGTTTTCCTAAGCTTGCCGGCCAAGGTGCTAAGTATATTGCCAAGCAGCTGAATGATGTGAAAAGCGGTGCGCGACCGATACTTGAGATGGCGGGGTTGGTGCAAGGCTTGTCAGAGCAGGATATTCAGGATTTGGCGGCTTACTATGCAGGCCAAACCAGTACAATGGAAGGTGTTAGCCCTGACTTGAAACCTTTGGGTGAAACAATTTACCGTGCGGGCAACGCTGAAACAGGCCTGCCTGCATGCGGTGCATGCCATGGTGCTTCTGGTGGCGGTGTTCCTGCTGCAGGTTTTCCTAAATTGGGTGGACAACATGCAGTGTATACGGCCAATCAGCTAAAAGCGTTTAGGGCTGCTGGTCGAGAGGATGCAGAAGGCAAGCGTCGTACAAATGATGGTGAATCGAAAATGATGCGTTCTGTTGCGATGAAAATGAGTGATAAAGAGATCGAAGCCGTAGCAAACTATGTTTCAGGCCTACATGACTAAAAAAATAGGTTATATAGATAACGTATTGAGCTACTATATATGGGGCCAGTAACCTGTGGCCCCTGCAGATCAAAAATAGGTCCCCCCCGTTTGCACAGCTCCTTTAACTATTAAAATAGGCTTATGGGTAAACAAAAAGTTTATGAGAAGATGGTTCCTTGGTTTCATGGCTCCGGTGGTTATCGGGGTGGAGGCCGTTATGCGCACACCCCTTTTCATCGATCTGAATTGAATCTGCTGAGTTTTAATATTCAAGCGGGCGCCTCGGCAACGGGCTACAGAGACTATCTGGTCAATGGGTTGCGCCAATTCATACCTAATCAAAAACTTTCGAATCTTAATAAAATCAATAACATCATTTCTGATCATGACTTGGTTATGCTGCAAGAGGTGGATGGGGGAAGCTTGCGCAGTGGGTTTGTGAATCAATTAAAGTATCTTGCCGCTTGTGGACAATTTATCTATCACTATCAGCAAGTTAATCGCGACTTGGGGCGGTGGGGTCAGTTCAGTAATGGCATGTTGAGCCGCTATGTTCCCCATGCTGTAGAGGACCACCACTTACCTGGCTTAAAAGGGCGGGGAGCTATTTTGGCCCGTTATGGCCGTCCAGCCAATCCACTGGTGCTTGTTGGGCTGCATCTCGCATTAGGAGAGCGCTCTCGTTATAGGCAGTTGGAATATATTAGCCATATCGTGCAGCGTTTTGAGCATGTAATTGTTATGGGGGATCTTAATTGCCGTCGAGACCTGTTGCATGAGACACCGTTAAAAGAGGCGGGGTTGCAATTGGAATTTTCTTCCTCTGCTCAGCAGAGCCCTCTGCACACCTATCCAAGCTGGGCCCCAAAGCATGCGATCGATCATATTTTGGTGTCGCAGTCATTAGAGATTGATTCGGTTAATGTGATCGAGACCGATCTATCGGATCACTGCCCTTTGGCTATGAAAATAAGATTACCTAAAGAGCTGGTGAATTAGGGTGTATGCAATGATGTTTTTTGAGTGTATCTCTCATAAGAAAAAGTAGGCTGCTTATATTTTTTAGAAGCCAAAAGTAATAAGCGGGTTTATTGTGCCATTTCTGTTTTACCAGTATGAGTCCATCTGGAATTCGGTCGATTTCTTCTTGAACTGTAAATAAAACAGTCGAATTGTAAAAAAAGTTTTATAGTTTGCGTTTTTCATAACGCTTTTTACAAAAGCCTTCACGATCGTAATAGAAATCCATTATTTTAGAAAAAAATGAAATCTAATTAATCGTTTTTTTACTAGAAAAGAGTGCTGGTTGAACTATAAATATTTAAACGCTCTTGATTAATTTTCAAAATATAAAATTGAAAAACCAAAGCGGAGAAAGTATATGCCACGTTGCTTGATGCTGAGCCTGCGGGGAGAGTGGGTTATTAAAGTGGTGTATGACAATAATTGAAGTTGTGATATTTATATTTTAAATTTAGGAGTTGCTTGTTATGGCTGATAAAGAAGAGACGGTATCTGCAGCTAGCTCAGTGTCCGAAGTGAGTGAGGCGAAGGTGATCCGCCATATTGATGATGGCAGTGATCGCAGTGTTTCATCGCGTGAACATATACGATCTCAGTTAAGTGCGGACATTGAAGCGTTTCTTTCCAAAGGTGGAAGCATTCAAACGGTTGATCCAAATATTACGGCCGACCCACCGCGTAAGCCCTCGTCGAGCTATGGAAGTCGGCCAATTTAGGGTATAACGTGTTCTGTTTTTCAATGCATTATCGGTTTAAAGCTAAAGCAAGATTTAAACCGAAGCAAGATTTAAAGAGTCGGTAGCTCGATGCTGCCATCGAAGACAAAAGTGGCGTCGCCAGATAAAAATATTGACTCTTCTGGTGCGCCTTCCCACTCAATCTCTAAATTCCCCCCGCGTAACTCTACCGTCACTTTGGAATCCAACTTTCCAATTTTCTGACCGAAGGCTGCTGCAGCGCAGGCACCCGTTCCGCAGGCAAAGGTTTCACCTGCACCGCGTTCATAGACTCTTACTTTTGCATGGTTGCGATGAATAATCTCCATAAAGCCAACATTAACGCGTTGCGGAAATGCCGGATGTGATTCAATTTCAGTGCCTATGTTTTTTACATCGGTGCCGTTGATGTCATTAACCAGCAGTACGGCATGAGGGTTGCCCATTGATACAGCGCCCACCCATTTTATTTCTTGGTTGGATAGTGTAATAGGGTATTGGCTCTTTGCATTCATACTGTCTTCAGGGTTGAAGGGTAACGTTGTGGGGTCAAATGAGGGAGGGCCCATGTCCACGCAAACGGCACCCTCTTTAATGCGTTTGGGGCGAATGATGCCGCTGCTAGTGTTAACCGAGATTTCATGTTTATCGGTCAGCCCTTTTCGGTAGACGAACTCTGCAAAGCAGCGTGCACCGTTACCGCACTGTTCTACTTGGCTGCCATCGGCATTATAAATAATGTAGTCGAAGTCTGCACCTTGTACGCTGGGGGGGGCTACCACCAGCAGTTGATCAAAACCAATGCCGCGATGGCGGTCAGCCAACTGCTTGATGGTCTGCTCATCAAGGTGTACATGCGCTTGTGTCACTTGTTCAATCACCACAAAGTCATTGCCAAGCCCATGCATTTTTGAAAAGTGGACGATGTTGTGTTGCTGCTGAGCGCTCATGGAAGTAGGTATTCCTGTTTAAATTGATCGGTATAGCATTCGCGAGCTCGAATTAAAAAGCTTTTATCGCCATCAACCATCACTTCGGCGGCTCGGTTTCGGCTATTGTAATTGGAGCTCATGGTAAAGCCGTAAGCACCGGCGGAGCGTATTGCTAAGAGGTCGTTTTGAGCAAGTGTCAATGGGCGCTCTTTTGCTAGAAAGTCACCGGTTTCACAAATAGGGCCTACAATGTCATAGAGTGCTTCAGTACGTTTGGATTGACCGCCCACGGCTGTATTATCTTCTTTTACCACCGGAACAACCTCTTGCCATGATTGATAGAGTGAAGGGCGAAGCAGGTCATTCATGGCAGCATCGACAATGGCAAAGTTTTTATCGGCTGTGGGTTTTAAATATTCGACTTTGGTCAGTAGAATACCGGCATTGGCGGCAATTGCACGGCCGGGTTCGACAATAATCTCTAACGTGCGTTTTGATAGCTTCTGCACAAGCGCTTTTGCGTATTCGTCAGGCAGAGGTGGTCTCTCTTCATCATAAGTGACGCCCAGGCCACCCCCCATATCGATATGCTTTAGGGTAATGCCTATTTGCTCGAGTTGATCGATCATATTCAATACGCGGTCTAGGGCATCTAAAAAGGGGGCTAATGATGTGAGCTGGCTGCCAATATGACAATCAATTCCTGTAACGTCAATATGGCTGTAGGCGGCCGCCTTTTTGTAGAGCGCCAAAGCGGCATCGATATCAATCCCAACCTTTTTCTCTTTGTGCCCAGTGGATTTATAGGGGTGTGTCTGGGCATCCACATCTGGGTTGACGCGAATGGATATGGGGGCTTGAACATCCCGTTGTGCGGCGATGGCTTGAATCCGTTCAAGTTCTGCTTCGGATTCGATGTTAAAGCATTTAACCTTGAGTTCCAGTGCTCGAATGATCTCTGTTGATGTTTTGCCCACCCCTGAGAAGACCGTTTTGCTTGGGCAGCCGCCAGCGGCAACCACTCTTTCCAACTCGCCTTGAGAGACAATGTCAAAACCGCTGCCCAATCTCGCCAGCAGATTCAAGATGGCGAGGTTGGAGTTGGCTTTTACGGCATAGCAGATAAGGTGTGGGTGAGCACCAAAGGCATGATTGAATGCATGCCAGTGTCGCTCTAACGTGGCTCGAGAGTAGACATAGCAGGGGGTGCCGAAGCGCTCTGCCACTTGGGTTAGATTGACCTCTTCGGCAAAGTAGTGATTATCTTTGTATTGAAAGTGATCCATGTTTTATTCCTGATCTGTTTCAGTATTTTTGTCCTGTTGCTGTTGATCGGATGCGTGTTGAGGTGGAGAAAGCGGAGGCTTTTGCGGGTAAACAAGCGCCCCTTTTTGTCCGCAGCCAATCAAGAGCAGCAGTGAAGTGATGAGTGACGCTGACGCTAGGCGCCAGCCTGAACGAAAGTTTTTCATGGGTAACCTGAGAATCAGTAAGTTAAACAGTAATAAGGTGCCGGATATCTGCTCAAGCCCCTGCTGTGGTCAGACGCTATTGGCCTTATGGCCGACTGATTTGGCAGATCGTTGAGGAGAATAGTAGTCAGATTAGTGACGAGAGCCAAGGGGGGATCTCAACTTTCTTCTTAACTTTAAGGGGTGTGTATGAGCTCACTTGCGCACAAACGGCTTTTTGGGAATTCACAGGTGAATTGGCTCCCTTTGCCGAGCTCGCTTTCAATGTGCAGTTCACCGTTATGGCGGAGCATGACGTGTTTTACAATGGCGAGTCCCAGGCCTGTACCACCGGTCTTTTTAGCCCGGCTGGCATCGGCCCGGTAGAACCGTTCCGTCAGTCTAGGGATGTGCTCGGGGTCGATACC
>JAYPBG010000101.1:8118-10691 GCA_038124075.1 Gammaproteobacteria bacterium | reverse complement strand
CCACATCCATCAAAAAATACGGCAGCATGTTTTCAGTGGTCTCCGGCAACAAGGCATCAATGGAGCATCATAAACAGGCTGCTGATAAAAAGTGGGTTAAAGGAGGTTTACAAGCATTTTCATAGATAGATGCATGAGCAAAGCTCTACTCTATACCCTGACCTGACCTATCTCCATCTCCCCTGTATTTTCTCAAACAGCAGGGGGCACGCTTAAGAATCACTCTATCAAACCAACACCACACCACCATTCTAACCCTAACCAATACTTTTGACTGAATATTTTCGTCATCTTTAATCTTTTAACCAATAAAATAAAATAAAAAAAGAAAACACCAATAAAAAAGGAAATAAAAAAAATAAAAAAGGACACCCATAAAATCTTGAGCATATTTTTTGGATGTCCCTATCCTTTCCCTATCCTTTCTCTTCTTGGATGTCCCTATCCTTCTATCCTTCTACTATCCTTTCTTGGATGTCCCTATCCTTACCCCCCTATCCTTACCTATTAAAGCGGACCCCTAAAGCCGCTTCGCAACCTCTGCAACAATGCCCCGCAGCCAACGGTGACCACCATTATGGTGCAGCAGAGGACTCCAGGCCATTTTCAACTCAAAAGGCTCAATCCGAAAAGGAGGGTCAAGCAACACAAGATCGGGGTTATTGCTCTGTAAGCGTGCAGCACGAGTGGGCAACGTGGCGATAAGGTCATTCTGCTTAGCAAGCAACATAGCCACTTGATAATGACGCGTAAAAACACTGATACGCCGTTTTTTACCCAGCTTCATCAACGCTTCATCGACCCAACCCAACCGTTGTACATCTTCAGGATCAACCCCAACACCGATGCCAAAACCGGTTTTACTGACCCAAATATGGTTCGCTTGAAGATAGCGCTCCAGGCTGAAACCATCATCTGAATGCACCAAAGGGTTGCTGCGACTCATCAAACAAGAAAAACCATCATTCCAGATAATCTTCTGATGAAACGACTGAGGAATGGCATCAAAGCGGTTAATCGCCATATCGACACGCCCCTGCTCAACGTCTTCAAATGAAACATCACTGGGCGTCAAAATATCCAAAGTCACGCCGGGTGCAAGCGTTCGCACCTCACTCAGAAGATAGGGTATCAGCGTCGACTCTGCATAGTCACTGGCCATAATTCGAAAGATGCGCTGACTCTCAAGGTCGAAGGTCTTATCCGGCTTAATCACCTGCTCGATTTTATAAAGAATGTCTCGAATGGCAGGCTTTAATGCCAACGCCAACTCAGTGGCCGCCATCCCTTCGCTGGTTCTCACCAACAGCGGGTCATCAAACAGTGCGCGCAACCGTTTCAAACTGTTGCTCATCGCAGGCTGAGTAATACCCAAGTGATTCGCCGCTTGAGTGACACTCTTCTCTCTTAAAAGTACATCAAGATGAACCAATTGGTTCAGATCAACACGCCCTAGATCCAAGCAAGCACCTCCATACACTGTTCCTCCATACACAGAAAAAAAAAGGCAAGCCCAAGGCCTGCCTTTTTTCAATCTCTTAAAAGAGCAATAACGAACTAGTCAAACTGGTTCATGGTATTGTCTTTACCAGAGGCTTTCAGTGCTTGCTCACCAGAGAAGTACTCTTTGTGGTCATCACCGATGTTGGATCCAGCCATATCTTGGTGCTTAACACACGCAAGCTTCTGACGAATCTCTTTACGCTGAACACCAGCAACGTAAGCCAACATACCCTCTTCAGCGAAGTAACCTTTAGCCAGATTATCCGTAGAAAGCGCTGTTGTGTGGTACGTTGGAAGCGTGATCAGATGGTGGAAAATACCGGCTTCACGTGCCGCGTCAGCCTGGAAGCTCTGAATACGCTTGTCAGCTTCTTGAGACAGTTCAGTCGCATCATACTCAGCGCTCATCAGGTCATCACGCGTGTAAGCAGAAAGGTCTTTACCCTCTTCTTTCCATGCATCAAATACTTGCTGACGGAAGTTAAGCGTCCAGTTGAACGATGGCGAGTTGTTGTAAACCAACTTAGCATTAGGTACCTGCTTGCGGATCGCATTAACCATCTCGGCGATCTGACCCACGTGTGGCTTCTCAGTTTCAATCCAAAGAAGGTCAGCACCGTTTTGCAAGCTCGTAACACAGTCTAAAACAACACGATCGAAGCCTGTGTTAGGCTTGAATCGATATAGACCGTTTGGAAGACGTACAGGCTTTACAAGTTCACCGTTCAGCTTAAGGGCAATATCGCCTTCGCCAAGATCCGCAGCAGAAGCAACCGGTGTTGTTTCCAAGAATGCATTGTACTGAGCAGCAAGATCGTTTTCAGATTGAGTCACTGGGATCTTCTGAGTCAGGCCAGCACCCAGAGAGTCAGTACGTGCAACAATAACACCCTCTTCTACGCCCAGCTCTAGGAATGCGTAACGAACAGCGTTGATTTTAGCCAAGAAGTCTTCATGAGGAACGGTAACTTTACCGTCCTGGTGACCACACTGCTTAGCGTCAGATACTTGGTTTTCGATCTGAATACAGCAAGCACCGGCTTCGATCATCTTCTTAGCCAGAAGGTAAG
>JAYPBG010000101.1:0-8108 GCA_038124075.1 Gammaproteobacteria bacterium | reverse complement strand
GAAGGTAAGTTGCTTCTTCATTACCAAAACCGGCATCGATGTCAGCAACGATAGGGACTACGTGAGTTTCAAAGTTGTCGATCTTCGCTTGAGCAGCGGCAACGTCACCACCGTTTGCACGCGCATCGTCAAGCTCTTTGAAAAGACCACGCAACTCACGCGCATCGGCTTGTTTCAAGAAGGTGTAAAGCTCTTCGATAAGGGCTGCAACTGAGGTTTTCTCATGCATAGATTGGTCAGGAAGAGGACCAAACTCAGAGCGAAGGGCCGCAACCATCCAACCAGAAAGGTAAAGATAACGCTTGTTGGTTGTTTTAAGGTGCTTTTTAATCGCGATCAATTTCTGTTGACCGACAAAACCGTGCCAGCAGCCAAGAGATTGAGTGTAAGATGAAGAGTCAGCATCATATTCAGCCATATCTTTGCGCATGATGCCCGCTGTGTAACGAGCGATGTCTAGACCGGTTTTAAAACGGTTTTGTGCGCGCATACGAGCAGCGTATTCAGGGTTAATTGCGTTCCAGGTGCCATCTTTAGACGCTCGAAGACTGGCTACTGAGTCAATATCATTAGAGTAATTAGACATGGTGCAGTACCTTACCTTTTTAGTAACGTTAGGTTCAGAATTTAAGTTCAGGCTTTACGTTCATAATGTACGTTCAGCCTTAAACTCAATACATAACCTTAAGCTCAATGCAGAAGCTTAAGGGGTGTTGCATCACCAAGATGATGTACAACATAAGCGTGCTATTGTTTAAAGGGCATTGATTTTATAGGCGTTTCCTACAAATCTTTACGACGCCCTTAAATAACGACTGGGCCTATTGTAAAACAGGCTCCATTGTAAATAAACCAATTAGATAATTAAAATAAATTAAGAGCATATTGAATATCATTTATATGAATACTAGTCAACGGTTGACCAGATAAATTTTAACCGGGCCTTTAGCCCAAGTAACTCAAAGAAGACTCATGCAAGGTCCAACAAGTGCACCGAGTAACCTTGATTAAAAGCGACATCACTGAACTCTTTTATACTACCCTGGCCACGAAAAGCACTTTTATAGTCCGGTTTTTCAAGAAAGACTGTTGCCTCGACGACTGAAGCCGGTATATCACGGCTGTGCCACTCCGGGAAAGCCGGCCAGCTGCTTAATCTATCTTGAAATACAACAGGTCGTTTAACTCGAATACCCATATCACTCAACGCAGAGCGCAGAGTATGAGAGAGCGCTGGGTACGCATGGTAGATCATCAAAGCGCCTGCATCCATTTTCTGAACCCAATCAGGCTTACACGCATCAGCCTCCAAGGCAACAAACAGCGTATGGCCCGAGAGGTGCTTAGGGTTTGCTGAGTGCAAAATAACAGCACCGTTATCCATCATAACGCGCTCTTCAGCACGCAGCGCTGTTGAGGGGCGGCTGCCAAAGATCACAATTCGAACAAAAATACCGGCCATATCTTCTGCGACCGCGTCACTCAAGCGGGAGTGCCCCCCGAGAATCACAAGGCTCTGCTCACGGCGAAAAGGCAAAACGCCTCGCACACTTTTTATGGCGGATGCAATCAGATAACGCGCCCCATAGCGGCCATCCAGGCCGTTCACCGGCATAGAGACACCTGCAGCGCACATACGGTGCACCAACGCATCATTGACCGCTATATAAGGCACGCGTTTCGCAAAACGCTGAGCACTCTTTAGATACGCACGCAGCTGCTTAGATTCATCGCGAGGCACCTCCCCCTCTTTAAGCAGGCAGGCCTTATCACCCCGCAACCCTAACAACAACCCACGATAGCCCCTAATCCATACGAACCCTCCAAAGAGTGCGCTCGGCAATAATGTACGGCTCAAAGCCCCCCAACAGCCAAACATCTGGCGGTGTGAGGGCAAGTGCACCGCTTCGTTAACCAGGCTATGCTCTTCGCAGGTGACCACTAAAAACTGCGGTCGTACAAAAAGTGATAGGGGCTGGCGCAAAAGCGTATTGGTCACCATCACCCAGCAACGGCGCACGACGGTTGATGTTGCGCGCATGACGCGGCTTCGAATCAGTTGAAGCAGGGAGGCGGCACGGAGAATATTATCAAACTCAGTGAACGACAGGCGGCTGCCTAAAAGTTGTAAGCCTATATGCTTATCACCAATATGGATGACTTTAGCACGGACCTTATAGTCTTGATCGCTTTCTATGGTGAGATAAACAAACTGCCCTACCTCCAACTTTAAGTTGCGCCGCTTTTTCACACCCACACCGCTGTATGAAAGGTCAACCAGATCCGCTTTCACTTCAAGTAGATCATCGCCCAGCGTCACAGGAAGGCGCGCCCTTGTGCGAGCATCAAAGCGACAATCCGCACCGGCATGTTTCATCTTAGATATCCTTTCAGTTCAGATCCATTGGAGCCCAGAAGCAGATTGAGCGATTAAACCTCTTAGCACACCAAACTTAAGGGGGGTATCTGGGATTATCAGCCATATCCATGAACTGTCAATCATACCCTTGCCATACATTGATGAAAACTGCAAAAAAAAATGAAAAAAAGTTACCCACAATTTCTGTGGATAACTTTGTGGATTACTACGTGGAAAAGTGCTTCTCACACTAGTATTTATAGTCTTTACAACAAAATGGTTACAACACAATCACTCTAAACGTGCTGTAAAAAAAAAATTTTAACTATTTATAAATCAATAACTTAACTATATGCTTTTATTTGTTGAGTCGCAACAACATTCATTAAATTTTTTATTGACAAGGCCTTTTTATTTAACAACCTAACACTGTGAACAACCTTTAAGGAATTTTATTGTAAACTCATACAGTTCTTGCGATGATTTCGGAACTGTCTAAACTTAACGCTCAAATCAGAGGATAACTACACCATGCTTCATAGATTGTTTTTTAAACGATTCATCCACAGTGCCGCTTTTTCGCTGCTCCTTCCTGCTACATCACTCACCATCACTTCAAGCATCACCTCGACAGCCCATGCCGATACCATTTTTGGTATTTATGCAGGGGTGCAGAGCTGGAACAGTCAGTTTAGCGGGGACTTCGGCACGATCGGCGACACTGAGATCGATGTGGACGATACCCTAGGGCTGGACGATGAGGGCAACACTGCTTTTTATATTGCGCTTGAACACCCTATTCCCATGATCCCCAACATTAAATTAAGACAAAGCACCATTGACTATGAAGAGACGGACCCGCTCAACACTCCAATCACCTTCTTAAGCGAGACACTTCCAGCCGGAGAGATCAGCAGCAATATCGATCTCAGCCATACCGATATAACCCTCTACTACGAGCTGCTCGATAACTGGGTCTCACTTGATTTAGGTGTGACCGCCCGCCAATTTGATGGCCGTTTTCAATTAACCAGCATCGCAGAGACAACCGATGCTGAGCTGGATGAAACCATTGCTCTCTTTTACGCTGCAGCCCAATTTGAGCTTCCGTTTACTGGGTTTTATGCCCGAGCCGAGGGGAACACCCTCTCTCTAGACGACCACAGCCATACAGACCTCTCTGTTGCATTGGGTTACGAGTCCTCATTTCGCTTTGGTGCTGAACTGGGCTACCGATTCTTTACACTCGACCTCGAGGAGCTCTCAGTAGGCAGCGATAAACTGAATTCAAACCTAGACTTAAGTGGACTCTTTCTTGGCTTAACCCTTCATATTTAACCCTTCATATTTACAATGCTCATGTTAAAAAAAGGGGGACTGACAACAGCCCCCCTTTTTTTAATAACAGGGTCTTAAACATAACCTTAGGTTACACATCATCACACATCATCAGCAGCCTAAAACTCCATACCGAGCCGCCTGCCGACCTCTTCATAAGCCTCGACGACACCGCCCAGCCCTTGTCGAAAGCGATCCTTATCAAGCTTTTGTCGCGTCTCTTTGTCCCACAATCGACAGCCATCTGGAGAAAACTCATCACCCAGCACAACCTCTCCATTAAACAGACCATACTCTAACTTGTAATCGACCAGCAGCATGCCCCCTTTTAAAAAGAGCGCCTTAAGAATATCGTTCACCTTAAACGTCAACGCTTTCATCTTTTCGACATGCTCCGCAGCGGCCCAGCCAAAGGCTTCAATATGGTACTCATTGATCATGGGGTCGCCCAGGGCATCATTTTTCAAGAAAAATTCAAAGGTAGGCTTTTCAAGGTCTCGCCCCTCTTCAATACCCAAACGACGACAGATGCTGCCTGCAGCAATATTGCGAACAACACACTCAATCGGAAACATATCCAGCTTCTTTACAATAGACTCTCGGTCAGAGATCTGCTCAACAAAGTGCGTATTGATACCGCTCTTCTCTAAATGGCGCATAATAGAAGCATTAAATATATTATTGACCCGACCTTTGCGGTCAAGCTGCTCTACCTTTTTACCATCAAACGCCGATGTATCATCTCTAAAGTGAATAATCAACTTATCAGCATCATCTGTGGTGTATACCGATTTTGCCTTGCCTGAATAGAGTTCGCTCTTTTTTACAACCATTGCTCTTAACCTTCTTTCTCTTAACCTTCTATCACTTCTATCACTTTAACCTTCTATCATAAGAACAGGACTCTCTGCTCACAGTCTGCCTGTCAAGCGGCTATAGCCTGCTTGATGATCGCAAGGAGCTTTTCGCTCATATCAATCGGGGCCCAGGTTTCATCGTCCAGTTGAACAGAGACCTGAATACCGCGTTCCGTTCGGTTCAACTTCAACTCCAATAGGGCACGATTTTGCGATGCCTGCTCTAATGCCTCTGCCTCGTCCTCCGATGCGGCAGAGACTTGAGCAGCGACCAAGTCAGCAAAGCGACGATCACTCTCTACATTGATGTAGAAGATGGCCAAGCTTCGGTTTAAATCGTCCACTTCAAGCTTTGCTCGCTTTACGGCACGACCGACACTCACCCAAGCCTCTGCAAACCCTTGCGAAATATGGAGAATGGGGTAACCATTGCCATCTTTCGCTAAGAGTGTCTCAACGGGTGTATCCGCCCCCTCTTCTTCAGCCTCTTTGCGGCGGGTGGCCTGATCAACAACAAACTGCCCGAAGCCCATCACTTCATCACTCAGCCATTTATCATCCTTTGTCACGCTGTTCCAGCGGTACTGGGCTTGCGGCTCATCCTGCTCATGCTCCGCACTCGCAGAGCCTTCAAAGCGCCATTCGGATGCATCAGGCCTCTGCTTTGACGCCACCTGTTGGTGGCTGATAATAACACGGGTACTCTCACCGCTGGTTCGGACGACGGGCAATAGGTAGACTTTATATCGGTGCCAACGATCACGGCTACTGAACAGGCCCAACAAGGCCCCGAAGGAGCGGCGAACAAGGCCTCGTTTTTTCAGCTCTCCAGCATGGCGCCAATCACTGATAAAGGTCTTACCGGCACGCTCTAAACCAGAGCCCAGTTGAGCGGAGAGTGCCTGTACCGGTATCTCACGTTCTGCCCAATACTGGGTCATCAATGCCTCAACTTTTGTCAATGGGTAATCAACCATTAAAAAGTCGACGCCACTATCTCGATGCAGCTCAGCCTCAGCGTTGGGCGCCAGCTTCAATACTCGATGAGGTCGTGGTACATCTTGAAAGTCTTCAGGTATAAACGCGTGCCCCGTCCCGACAGGTGGAATCTTTCGGTTCTCCTCCATTGGGCGAGCCGGCATGCCTGTTACAACCTCTGTCTTCTCAACCACATGGGCATACTTATAGTCCATGGAGCGGTCCCGAAAATGACCTTCAGGGCCAAACAGCCATGAGCAGCCCATAACCGGCAACATAGCGACCACCATGGACGCCGTCAAACCTTTGGTAACACCTGACAAATAACGCGTCTCCATCTATTCCGTATCCATTCCTATCTGTTTTCTATTCTCGACTTTCTACTCTCGACTTTCTACTCTCGATTCGATCAATTTAGCCCTTTAGCGCTTTATCAGATAGCGGGACATGTTGATCAAAGCCCCTAAGCGCGCGATTAGCCATCAGGCTATGGCTCACGCTGAAGGCTCTCATTCACGCTGAAAGCTCTGATTCACGCTGAAGGCTCTGATTCAACTTGAGGCAGAAGAGCGGTGGACTGCAGGGCCTTCAATACCACCGGTTGGCTCTCTTGGCTCAAAGGCAGCAAGGGTAAACGAATGGCAGGGCCGATCTTTCCCATCTGCTCCAATGCCCACTTAACAGGAGATGGACTGGTCTCAACAAATAAAGTTTCATGCAGCGCCATAAGAGGCGCATTGAGCTGTTGAGCCTCATCGATACGCCCCTCCAGCGCCGCTCGACACATCTTTGCCATAGCAGCCGGGTGAACATTGGCCGTAACTGAGATATCACCGTGAGCCCCTCGCGCAATTGCCGCCAAAGCGGTCGCATCATCGCCCGAATAGATCGCGAAGTCAGCTGAGGTGGCGGCCTTAAGGGTATCGATCCGATCCAATTCGGCCGTGGCCTCTTTAATGCCCACAATGTTCTTAATGGAGGATAGACGAATGGCGGTTTGCGGGCTCATATCACATGCCGTACGACCTGGAACATTGTATAAAATTTGCGGAATATCGACCGCCTCAGCAATCGCCTTATGGTGCTGATACAGCCCCTCTTGCGTCGGTTTATTGTAATAAGGCGTGACCAATAAGCAGGCATCTGCACCGGCTTGCTTCGCTGCAGCGGTGAGCTCAATGGCTTCTTGAGTTGAGTTAGCGCCAGTGCCGGCGATCACCGGGATTCGGCCCGCAGCATACTCAACGGTTTTTTGTATCACACCAACATGCTCTTGAAAATTTAATGTAGCAGACTCACCTGTAGTGCCCACACTCACAATGGCATCGGTTCCAGACTCGACATGCCAATCAACGAGGCGTTTCAGTGCCGGCTCATCAACCTGAGCCTCTCCTTCTGCTCCCCACTGCATCGGTGTCACCAACGCTACAATACTACCGGTTATCATCGCTCTATCACTCTCTATCACTCTCTATCACTCTCTATCACTCTCGGTTATCATCTCTTTAAACATTGAGTTTGGCTTGTCAGCCCAATTAGATATAGACTAAAGTAGCAAACGCCGCCCTAACACTCAACTGAATGCCCAATTAAGCCTAAACAATATGTAAATAATACGTAAACAATACGCCTATAGACCCATTTACAGCCATTTACACCTATTGACCTCCATAATGAAGAAGGAACCCTCTATGAGTGAGACTGCAAGTAAAACGGCCGAAAATACAGCAGCAGAGTATATCGTCCTGTCGGCCATTGGCGCAGATAAGCCCGGTATCGTAAACGATTTATCCAAAACAGTCACTGAGCTAAAAGGAAATATTTTAGATAGTCGCATGGTGGTTATGGGCGGTGAGTTTACCCTGCTCATGATGGTGGGTGCAGAACCCGAGCAGCTCACTCAACTTGACACCGCACTGACAGAGCGATGCCGTGCGATCGGCTTAGAGGCGATCACGAAAAAAACTCAAAAACGGGCACCGGTGACCGATGCCGTCCCCTACCGTGTCCATGCCGTTGCCCTAGACCACCCTGGCATTGTTCACGAACTGGCTGGATTCTACTCTCAGCGAGCCATTAATGTTGAAGATATGCATACAGAGACCTACGCAGCCCCCTTGACGGGCTCTCCCATGTTTTCGCTTGAAATGGTGGTGAATATCCCTGCCCGAATTGGCCTAAGTGAGCTCAAAGATCAATTTTTTGATTTCTGCGATGAGCTTAACTTAGATGCAACGATAGAACCGGTGAGGTAAACTACCGCACTGTAAGGTTTAGTTTCTATCTATGCTATCTATGACTAGAAGATTTGTTGATACAAGGAGAATGCGCTGTGAATGAAGTCGCCGCCCCACATGTCGTTATCGGTGAAAAAGTACCCGATTTCAAAGCCAACGCCACATCGGGTAAGGATATTATGTTATCCGCCTGTAAAGGCTTCAATGTTGTCCTCTACTTTTACCCACGGGATAACACCCCTGGCTGCACTACAGAGAGCCAAGACTTTCGAGACCTGTATGACCAGTTTAAAGAGAGCAAAACCTGCATCTTTGGCATCTCTAAAGACAGCCTTAAAT
>JAYPBG010000100.1:8372-10743 GCA_038124075.1 Gammaproteobacteria bacterium | reverse complement strand
GCAGTATCTGGTCTTCGTGCAGCAAACAGTCAGCTTGGTGTAGTCGGTAATAACATTGCTAATGCCAGTACGACTGGATTTAAACCATCTAGAGCGGAGTTCTCAGATATCTATGCAACCTCAGCGGTGGGCGCTGCATCAAACTCAATCGGCAGCGGTGTACTCTTGGGTGCCGTTAAACAGCAGTTTACGCAAGGCAATATATCCTTTACAAATAACAGCCTGGATATGGCCATCAATGGTGAGGGGTTTTTTGTATTGAACAATGATGGAGCGACTGAATATACACGTGCGGGTCTGTTTGGGATTGACCAGGAGGGTTATTTGGTTGCATCGCAAGGCCGCCGACTGCAAGGGTTTCAGGCAAACGACTCTGGCTCCATTTCTGGTAACCTATCGAACCTCCAGATATCCACCGATAATTTATCACCTCGTCAAACATCATTAGTCTCCACACAGGTGAATTTAGATGCAAGAGAGAGTATACCGGCTGAGCGAGGTAACACCTCGTCCACATTGGGTGGAGCAATTGGTGTTGTGCAGGCGGGCATCAGTAATGGTTACCCAGCTGAGACCATATCAATAGGCTTATCGGATGGTACAACACGTAATATTGTGACTGCGGATAGTGCCAGTGCCGCTGAAATAGCCAGTTCGATCAATGCATTGCCTGAGGTGTCTGCTACGGCTACGACAACGGCAACGTTGAGTAATATTTTAGATGACGGCACGCTTGAGATTTCACTAAATGGTGTAACCTTGGTCACTTCAACGGGTCCATCATCGACTACAGCGCAAGATATTGCTATTGCCATCAACCAGCTAACCAATACAACCCTTAGAGGGATTACAGCGATACAGAATGATGCAGGTGATGAGGTAACGGTGACCTCTACGACGGGCGAGGACCTTAACTTCACGATCGCCAACAGTGGGGCTAATCTCGATAGTATTACCGTTCAAGGGACATCGACGGAGACACTGGTGTTGGAGGGGGATAACAACGGTTTTGGTTTTAATGCCACGGTCGGTGGTACGGTCAGTATCACCATGGATGAAGGGGTTACCATTTCATCGGTTGCGGCAAATGGACCGGGAACAGGTCTGTTCGAAGCGGCCATTGCGGTATCTTCTTTTGTGAACAACTCATTTAACCCGGATGATCAAGACACCTACAACCATGCAACGTCGGTCAGTATCTATGACTCTCTTGGAAATTCGCATGTTATGAGCCTATATTATGTAAAAGAGTCCGCTGAAAATACCTGGACTATGTATGTGCAAATAGATGGTGAAGATGTAGGGGATCCCAACCGAGCGCTTAATCCCCCTTTTGATCAGGAGCCTACGCAGGCCAGTTATAATTTGGTGTTCAATAATGACGGAACTTTGGATACAGGCTCTTCTGATGCGGTGCGCATCACCTACTGGAATCCCCTTAATGTAGAAGGCAATCCCAATGGCGCACTCACAGGCTTGCCGGTGGCCGATGGCGCAACGTTTCCGGTCACGACGCCCTTTACCAGTTCTAATTTTGAAATTAATGTCAATGATTTAACTCAGTTTGGTAGCGATTTTTCTGTGAATGATATATCTCAAGATGGGTTTACCACGGGAAGGATCAGCGGTATTGATATCTCATCAGAAGGGTTGATTCTGTCTCGCTATACCAATGGTCAATCTTTGGTGTTGGGTCAGGTTGCGCTGGCCAACTTTAGAAATACTCAGGGGTTACAACCCATTGGTAATACATCATGGGCTGAAACGTTTGATTCGGGTAACCCGGTCATCGGTTCTCCAGGGACTGCAGCGCTGGGGGTGCTTCAAGCAGGCGCGCTGGAAGACTCAAATGTTGAGCTCTCGCAAGAGTTGGTGGAATTGATTGTTGCGCAGAGAAATTTTCAGGCCAATGCGCGAACCATTCAGACGGCCGATACAGTAACGCAAGCGATTATCAATATTCGATAGCGAATGCGTTAGTCAGGATTATGGATGAGTAAGTTAATTAGAGTTAATAGTTAATAGGTAGATAGATAAGGCGTTTGGAAAATAATGGATAGATTGCTATACGTTGCCATGTCAGGTGCAAAACAGAGTATGCTGGCACAAAATATACATGCCAATAACTTAGCCAATGTTGAGACTAATGGTTTTAAAGCCGATTATGCTCAAGCACGTTCGATGTCGGTCTTTGGTGAGCACCACCCTACGCGCGCCTTTGCTATGACAGAGCGCCCAGGTGTAAATTACGATCCAGGCGCCCCCGTGACAACCGGTCGAGAGCTGGATGTGGCCATTCAAGGGGAGGGGTGGTTTACGGTTTTGGATGATCAAGGGGAAGAGGCGTTTACTCGAGCCGGAAATTTTATGG
>JAYPBG010000100.1:3167-8362 GCA_038124075.1 Gammaproteobacteria bacterium | reverse complement strand
GATACCGGGATGGTACGGACTCAATCAGGTAATCCAGTGGTAGGGGCTGGAGGCCCACTGATTTTGCCCGAATTTGAGAAGCTGGAGATCGCAGTTGATGGCGTTGTTTCGGTACGTGCATTGGGGCAGGGGCCGGAAGCGTTGGCCGAGATTGATCGTTTAAAATTAGTTAATCCAAATGTGAATGATCTTGAGAAAGGTGAGGATGGCCTTTTCCGGCGACGTGATGGTCTTATTGCAGAGCCGAATGTTGATGTTCGGGTGGCAACAGGTGTATTAGAAGGCAGTAACGTCAATGCGATTCACTCATTAATGGAAATTATAAGTTTACAAAAACAGTTCGAACTGCAGATTAAAATGATGGATAAAGCAGATACTTTGGATCAGTCAACATCAAAAATAATGCAGCTTTCGTGATGTTCTCTCTTAAATTTAATTTTGGGTGTTATTGGCTAAATAACTAAAGCGTTAAAACGTTAATGTACAGATAAATATTGTACAGATAAATATTGTACAGATAAATATTATATAGGTGGTAACCGTATATGCATGCATCATTGTGGATCAGTAAAACAGGTTTGAGTGCTCAAGACACTAAATTGAACACGATTTCAAATAATTTGGCCAATGTGGGCACGGTTGGGTTTAAAAGGGATCGAGCGGTATTTCAAGATCTGCTCTATCAAATAAAACGGCAGCCAGGTGGGCAATCTTCACAGGATACGACGCTTCCCTCAGGTCTGCAGCAGGGGACAGGAGTGCGTACGGTTGCCACGCAAAAAGTGCATACGATGGGTAATGTGCAGATGACAGAGCAGTCCTTGGATATGGCGATTAATGGGCGTGGTTTTTTTCAAGTGTTGATGCCTGATGGATCGCTCGGTTACTCCCGAGATGGACAGTTTCAAATAGACAGCACTGGGCAGATGGTGACCTCAAGCGGTTACCCCTTGCAGCCTGCTATTACCTTGCCCACTGATGCAACCAGCATCACCATAGGGTCGGACGGTGTGGTCACAGCAACAGACGGTACGGGGGCTCTGAGTCAAGTGGGTCAAGTTCAGCTGGCGGATTTTGCTAATGCCAGCGGTTTGCAAGCCATTGGTGATAATCTGTTTCGTGAAACGGCTGCCAGTGGTGCACCGGTAGCGTCTCTACCTGGGTCAAACGGTGTAGGCGTCGTTATGCAGGGGGCTTTGGAGAACGCGAATGTGAATATCGTCGAAGAGATGGTCAATATGATCGCCACGCAACGTGCTTATGAGATGAACTCAAAAGTGATCTCAACGGTTGATCAGATGCTGCAGTTTGTCAGTCAGAATATATGAGTTTATGTATGAGTTTATATATGAGGTATAAACCGTGGGATTGTTTGGCAGGGGGGGGTATGATCAATAAATATAAAGACATAACGTGGGTGTACGCGTTTATTATCACGCTTATTCCTGTGATCATGCTCTCGGGTTGTGTCCAGAATCCTGTCCAGCCAAATGATCCGCGTTTCTCACCGGTGACGGCCAATACACTTAGGCCACCTCCGCCTGTGAATGGCTCAATATTCCAAGAAGGCTTTGCCAATAACTTATGGGAGGATCAGCGTGCACGTAGAATCGGGGATATTATTACGGTCCTGTTGCAGGAAAATACCACCTCATCAAAAACAAACTCGACATCGATTACAAAAGATAGCAGTAATGAGAGCCCGGCCCCTTCGATTTTTGGTACGACACCGAGCTTTACGTTGCCCGGCAGTGATTCCAATATGGATCTTTCAAGTGACTTTGAATCGAATCGTGCCTTTTCAGGGGCGGCTGATGCCGATCAGAGTAATAATTTAAGCGGCAGTATAACCGTAACGGTTTCTGATGTGATGCCGAACGGTGTGTTGGTTGTGCGCGGTGAGAAGTGGCTTACGTTAGGTCAGGGTGAAGAGTATATTCGTATCACCGGTTTGATTCGCCCCTCTGATATTAATCCCGATAATACCGTGGTATCGACCAAGATGGCTGATGCGAGAATAACCTATGCTGGCCGAGGTGCATTGGCGGACAGTGGAAAAATGGGCTGGATGTCAAAGTTTTTTAACAGTATTTTCTGGCCGTTATAGCCTCTCGTAAATTTTTTATCACTCTTTTTTGTGCTCTTTTTATAAAATATTTATAAGTTATTTTATAAATTCTCTATTTAATGTTTAATGAATATGCTCTCTGGCATGTTTGCTGCACATACTCTTTTATAGATTCCTTTATAGATTAAATAAATAGCATTAAAGCAATCTAAAGCATTCCTTTATCAGCTCTGAGTGTTATTTGAGTGTTATTTGAATGTTATTTTAGTGCTATTTGAGTGTTATGTGAGTGCTATTTGGAGAGCGGCAGCATTGAGTAAGCTATTGATTGTTATACCGGTGGTTATGTTTCAGCTGATGGCGGCAACATCCGTCTACTCTGAACGGCTGAAAGATCTTGCCTCTGTTGCCGGTATACGCAGTAATCAGCTTGTCGGTTATGGCCTTGTTGTGGGGTTGGATGGCACCGGTGATCAGACCAGTCAGACGCCTTTCACAATACAGACGTTCAAGAATATGATGGGGCAGTTTGGAATTGCCATTCCTGCCGATGTGAATCCACAATTAAAAAATGTCGCTGCCGTCTCTGTGCATGCGGATCTCCCCCCTTTTTATAAACCCGGTCAAACCATTGATGTGACGGTTTCGTCGATTGGTAATGCAAAAAGCTTACGCGGAGGGAGTTTATTGATGACACCCCTACGTGGTGCCGATGGAAATATCTACGCATTGGCACAGGGTAACTTAGTGGTTGGCGGTTTTGGTGCTGAGGGCGCAGATGGATCAAAAATTCAGGTCAACATCAAAAGTGTGGGCCGTATTCCGAGTGGTGCGACGGTGGAGCGAGAGGTCCCCATCCCTTTTGCAAATCAAAAATATCTTACCTTTAATCTCCATAATCCCGATTTTACGACCGCTAAGCGCGTCTCTGATGCAGTCAATAAACTGTTAGGACCGCATGTTGCAGATGCGGTCGATGCCTCTTCGATTCGAGTCTCTGCTCCTTTGGACGCGAATCAGAGGGTAAGTTTTCTTGCGCTGCTTGAAAATATTGATATTACCCCTGCTGAAGTCTCTGCAAAAGTGATCATTAACTCGCGCACAGGCACCATTGTTATTGGTAAAAATGTTCAGGTTGCCTCTGCAGCTGTCAGTCATGGCAGTTTAACGGTGACCATTGCTGAACAGCCGAGAGTGGTACAGCCCAACCCACTGGCTGAAGGAGAAGCTGAGGTGGAGCAGGCAACACAGATCACCATTGAGCAGGAGGATCGGCCGATGTTTCTTTTTGAGCCGGGCGTGACTTTGGATCAGATTGTTAGGGCGGTCAATCAGGTGGGTGCAGCGCCAGGGGATTTAATGGCCATTTTAGAAGCCTTAAAGCAGGCCGGTGCCTTAAAGGCTCAGCTGATTGTGATCTAGGGGGTGAGGTGCTTAATGCTCACTGAACGGTATTTGAGTGAACGGTATTTGAGTCAAGAGCCTGTGAGGGTGTTGAAATGAGTATAGGAGAAGTGAGTGCTCACCGTGCTCAGTCTCTCTATGACAGAGCCAGTATTCAAACAGATTTTTCCGGTTTGGATCAATTGCGTCAACGGGCGCGTGCAGATGATCCCGAAGCGTTGAAAGTGGTGGCTCGACAATTTGAAGGTCTGCTTCTGAATATGATGCTGAAGAGTATGCGAGCGGCCAATGAGGTGTTTCGAGAGGACTCCATGTTCAGCAGCAGTGAGGTCCGTTTTTATGAGGATATGCTGGATCAGCAGATGAGCTCATCGCTCTCTGAGCGCAGTCAACTTGGCTTAGCCAGTTTGATAGAGCGCCAGCTTTCTAAGCGTGTAGGACCACCTCCTGAAAGAGGAGAGGGGGGTGGGGCAGGGCTCCTTGAAAGGGCTCATAATAAAAAGAGTGATAATAGCATAATAAACCGTACTGGCAGTAGCGTGAATAATAAACGCCAAATAATGGATGGCGAACGAAGTGGCAATAATAACAAGATCGATGCCTTTGTAAATGGTCTGCTCCCTATTGCCAAGGATGTGGCTGCAGGTACGGGAATGGACCCCCACTTTTTAATTGCTCAAGCAGCACTTGAAAGTGGGTGGGGAGAGCATGTGATTCAAGATAAAGCAGGGCAGTCGAGTCATAATCTGTTTGGAATAAAGGCGGGTAAGCACTGGCAGGGTGACACCGTCAGCGTCGAGACGACAGAATATCGCCAAGGTCAACCGATTCATGTTATTGATCGATTTAGAAAGTATGAGAGTGAGCGCGAGAGCATGAAAGACTATTTGAATCTGATCCAGGGTTCGCCGCGTTATCAAAAAGCGTGGGCAGTGCGCTCTGACAGTGAGCAGTATGCACATGAGCTGCAGTCTGCAGGTTATGCAACGGACCCTAATTATGCAAAAAAGATCTTATCGTTACTTGAGCGATGATCTTATTGATTTTATTAATAAGGTAAGTAGATATTCATAGATTAAGATAAAGAGAAGAAAACAATGGCAAATGTATTACAGGTGGGTGTCTCAGCATTGACAGCAAATCAGGCCGGTTTGCGCACGGTGGGACACAATATATCAAACACCAATACGGAGGGTTACAGTCGACAGACGGTGACCTTTCAGACGCGTACCCCAGACACCATGGGGCAAGCCGGATTTATGGGTAATGGAGTATCTATTGAAGGGGTGCGACGCGTTGTTGATGAGTTTATTGGTAAAGAGCTTAATCTTGCTACAGATAATTATAACCGCTTAGATACAGTATACAGCAATGCAATTCAGCTTGATCAGCTGTTAGGAGATGGTGCTACGGCATTGACACCCTCCTTACGTGCCTTTTTTGAATCAATACAGAGTGCTGCAGAAACTTCTCCTAGCTCGGTTGCTAATCGGCAATTGCTGCTGAGTGAGGCGGGCCTTCTTGAAAGCCGTTTGAACTCGATTCAAGATCGGCTTGATGGGCACAATCAATCCCTTAATTTACAGATCGAATCGGCCGTTGAGACCGCTAATGCAGCCGCGCGTCAGATCGCTGTCTTAAATGAAAAAATAGTGAACTCAGCCGCAGTGGATGAGTTCACTCAGCCCAACGATCTTCTGGATAAGCGCGATCAGTTGATCAA
>JAYPBG010000100.1:0-3157 GCA_038124075.1 Gammaproteobacteria bacterium | reverse complement strand
AGCTCTCTTCGATGATTGATCTCTCCATTGTGGAAAACGATGATAATTCCATTAATGTTTTTGTGGGTAGCGGTCAAGGGTTGGTAATTGGTAATAAATCTTTTGCACTGGGTACACAGAATAACGAGACGGATTCAACCCGTTTAGATGTGAGTTATCAAGTCGCGGGTAATGTTTCAAACATAACGCAGAGCATCTCTGGCGGTGAGCTGGGAGGATTACTGGAGTTTCGTAATGATATATTGGATCAAGTTTATAATCGCCTAGGCGTTGTTACAACGGGCCTAATGGTTGCGGTGAATGATCAGCATCAGCGTGGAATGGACCTTGATAATCAGATTGGACGAAATTTCTTCTCTGATGTCAATGATACAGGGCTTATGCGTCGACGTGCACAGCCAGATGAAAATAATGTAGAGCCAAATGATCGCGTGATTGAAGTAGCGATCGATGATATTGCGGAATTGGTACCTTCGGATTATATCTTGAGGTTTTCACCGAATGATGCCACTCAGTACACCATCACACGACTGTCGGATGATACGGAGGTGGTCAGTAATGTATTGAGCGGTGTATTTCCATCTACGAATGAATTTGACGGATTACGTGTTGATTTAGTCAGTGGTAGTTTTTCAGCTGGCGACTCATTTCGACTGGTCCCTCATAGAAATATGGCCTCTGAAATTTCTGTTGCTATCTCCAATGTGCGGAATATTGCCTTAGCGCAACCCATTCGAACCACGACCAGTACCAGTAATATAGGGACGGCGAGTATATCGCAAGGTGTTGTAAACGACACAGATACCCGTGCTTTTGATGTTCAAAATAATGCGTTAAGTCCACCTCTTCTGATCGAATTTATCAGCTCAGACAGGTACGATGTTTTAGATAATTCAGATCCATCCAATCCTGTGAATTTGGTCCCACCCATTGTTAATCGTCCTTTTGTACCGGGTATTAAAAACAGCATATTTTCAGAAGATGAGCATCAAACAGCCCTGACCAGTTCAGGTACAGACATATCGCAGCTGCAGATTGCGACAGCGGGAAATGGTTACTCCGTAGAGACCATTGAGTTTACAACCGTTGATCCTGATACAAGTGTCATTACCCGTCAATCGGTTACTACTGCGTTAAATGATACAGCTGAGACAACGGCGCAATCTTTAAACGCTTTGGTCGGGGTGACTGCAATTGCGCGAAATTATGCTCAAATCTCAAATATTACCAGTGCTTCACCAATGACACTTACGTTCAATGGGGAGTTGTTGTCGGGAACGGATGCGAATGCATTGGCAGACAGTATTAACAGCAATTCCGCACTCTCAACGGCAGGTATTTCTGCAAAAAGTGATGGCACAACGATTTCAGTGCGTGCCAATACCGGCGTTGATTTTACGTTTCAAGTGGGTGGTGGAGCACCGGGTGACAGTGTCACGGTCACTAATGAGGATGGAACGAGTAGCGTGATTACCGGCGCATTTGCGACTCCAGCCGTGACCTTTGGAGGAAAAGTTGATGTTTATATGGGAGAAAATATTACTCTTGAAGGCGGGGGAGCGCTTTTTGATCGACTACCAAACGCTGTGTCCACGTATATGGGAGTTCAAGTTGAGATAGATGGTCTGCCTGTTGAGGGCGACCGATTTACTATTGATTATAATACAGACGGCCACTCTGATAATAGGAATGCAGTGGCTCTTGCAGAGATTCAAACGTTAAAGTTATTGAACGACGAAGAGCAATCTTTGCAGGAGAGTTATACAAACCTGGTCAATATCATTGGTACTAAAACACACGAGGTCAATATCAGCCGAGAAGCAGCCGAGAGTATTTTGTTTCGAGTAGAGGCAGACAGAGATAACATTGCAGGTGTAAATATGGATGAGGAGGCTGTGCTTTTGATGCAGTTTGAACAAGCCTATAATGCAGCAGCTCAACTAATCTCTATCGCTCGAACAACGTTTGATATGCTCATAAATGCGGCAGGAGGATAACGCCATGAGAATTTCAACCAGCTATTTCTTTTCTAATGGTATAAGGGGGATGCAGAATATTCAATCTCAGCTCTCTGATACCCAAGAGCGTATTTCATTAGGCAAAAAGCAGCTTAGTCCCTCTGAAGACCCCGTTGCAACAACAAAAATATTGGTTTTTGATGAGCAGCTTAAAGTAACGGAACAGTTTCAAGAAAATATTACCTATGCTACAAACAGTAATCAGCTTGGAGAGAGTGTACTGGGCCAAATTGAGAACTCTTTACAGAGTATCAGGGAATTAGTTGTACAATCTAATGCAAGCCATCTAAATGCAGATGATCTTCGCTCCATCGCAACAGAAATAGAGGGTTTAACCACAGAGATGGCTAACTTAATGAACTCGAAAGACGGTACGGGTGATTATCTATTTTCTGGATTTCAAGGGCTATCTAAGCCTTTTGTTGAACGCCAAGGTGGTGGCTATGATTATAATGGCGACAGTGGAGAGCGATTGATGCAGGTCTCTTCTGATGCAAAAATCTCGTTTGCATTTTCAGGTAAGCCCGTTTTTGTTGATGTATCTTCAAGTACCAATACAATAAAAACCAGTGCAGCAGAGCTAAACAGTGATCAATCAACGGCGTTTATTTCAATGGGTAAAGTGATGGATCAGGAGGAGTTTGATGCGGTTTACCCAGAAGACTATATTGTATCGTTTAATGATCCGCCTACCACATACAATGTTATTCGACGTGATGATCGTGCACCGGTAAATGCGGATGTACCCCCGGTGACGTTGATCAATACTACCTATGCTGAAGGGCAATCGATTCGTTTTAATGGGATCGAATACTATATCTCTGGTACGCCTCAAGCTGGGGATACATTTTTTATTGAATCGACCCGTCAGCAGGATATATTGACCAGTACTTTTCGTTTCTCTGAGAGGCTTAATGACGCTGCTGATAATATCGGTACGCTCAGTACACAAGCTGGACGTGAAGACTTCCAGGCAGATTATGATGCTGCATTAGATAATATGGATAATGCACTTTTGAGCGTATCGCAAGAGCGATCTCGGTTGGGGGTCAATTTGCGTCAACTGGACCGTCTCTTTGATATGCATGAGGGTTTGATTATTGAGATCAATGAGTTTATTTCTGATGTGCAAGATCTTG
>JAYPBG010000099.1:0-10807 GCA_038124075.1 Gammaproteobacteria bacterium | reverse complement strand
CGAAACGCCAGCCAACCAAACATAAGCGCGAGCAGGGCTGGGAGGGTTAGCGCCATGAGTATGGCAAACCAGAAGTGATCAAAGCCAAACCAGTACCAGGGCAGCTCTTGCCAGTTCAGAAAGACCATGAAATCAGGCAGCTCAGGGTGGCCGTAAACGCCACGCTCACCAATTTGACGCATCAGATACATGCCCATCGCATAGCCGCCCAAAGCAAAAAATGCACCATGACCTAGGCTTAAAATACCGCAATAGCCCCATATTAAATCAAGCGCGACAGCAAGCAGAGCATAACAGAGGTACTTTCCCAGCAGTGTCATGGTGTAGCTGCTGACGAAAAATGGAGAGTCGGCAGGCAGCGCATTCATGGCAGGTATTAAAATGGCCAGAGCCAATAAGCCGCCGGTCATCAGATTGCGGTCCGTAAGTCGTTGCATGGCGCCTCCTATCCGTTTCGGCATTAATGCTCTCTTAGTGCTCTTCGGCCGTTCTGCCTTTTAAGGCGAATAGACCTTTCGGGCGACGTTGAATAAAAATGATGATGAATATCAGCAGTAAGATTTTGGCCATCACCGCGCCTGTGAAAGGCTCTAAAAACTTATTGAACATACCCAGACTCATGGCGGCAACGAAGGTACCCATTAAATTACCCACACCGCCGAAGACCACCACCATGAATGAGTCAATAATGTAGTTCTGTCCGAGGTTGGGCCCGACATTGGTTAATTGGCTGAGCGCGACACCGGCAATGCCTGCGATACCAGAGCCCAGCCCAAACGTAAGCGCATCTACCCAGGAGGATCGAATGCCGAGCGCACGTGCCATCTCTCTATTTTGAGTCACAGCGCGCATGGATAGGCCGAAGCGAGAGTATTTAATAAATGACCAAAGCAGCAATAACGTGGCGATCGCGAAAAGAATAATGTACAAACGGTTGTAGGTAAGACTGAGGATGGGGTTGATTTCGAGTGAACCGGACATCCATTCGGGGGTGGAGACACTGCGATTGAGGGGGCTGAAGATAGAGCGTACAAGTTGCTGCAGAATCAGGCTGATGCCGAAGGTTGCCAACAATGTTTCTAGTGGTCGCCCATAGAGATGCCGTACGACTGAGCGCTCTATAATAATACCGACAGCACCGGAGACGATAAAAGCAGCGGGAATGGCGATGAAAAGCGATTGCTCAATATGGTGGGGCAGAAGAAGCTGTATGACATAGGTTGTGTAGGCGCCCAGCATGATCATCTCTCCGTGAGCCATATTGATGACGCCCATCACGCCAAATGTAATGGCTAACCCGATGGAGGCCAGCAGCAGTACAGAGCCTAAGCTAAGGCCGAAGAAGAGGTTCTCCATCACTTTATAATAGGCTGTGCGCTCTTTAATGTGGGTCACGGCGGCGGCCGCTTCAGCGCGGAGTCGCTCGGATGCCTCCAATGGGTTCCCGTCAGGGTCTTTAGCGTTGAGCTGTATGAGTTGAGCCAATACCTCAGGCTCAAGGCTCTTTTTTAAGATCTGTATGGCGGATATCTTCAGCTCAATATCTTTTGTCTGCTTGAGCTCTATGGCCGCTTTTGTTGTCAGTAACGCCTGAAGAACATCGCTGTTCTCCTCTTGTAGTAAGGCCTCTTTTATATGTGGGAGAAAGTCAGCATTGGGTGCTTTTAAGATTGAGCGTGCGGCGCTGATCTGTATGTTGGGATCGCTGTGTGTGAGTTGCAGAGAGGCTATGTAGCTTTGAAGGCTGCTTCTGATCCGGTTGTTGGTTCGAACTTTTTTTAACGCTCTGCTTTTGCGCTTGCCCAGTGCTGCACCACTGATGGGGTGAAAGGTCTCGAAAACGCTGGGTCGTTTTTCCGTTGGGTCCGTGGGGTGGGCGATAACAATCCATTTCTCTTTTTTCGTGAAAAAGAGTCTGCCTTCGAGAAGCGCTGACAGGATGGGGGCTGCGTCTGGGTGCCCACTTTTGCCAATGCTCTCTATGGCGGCCATCTTCTGTGCGTAGTGCGTTGTTGTGAGTTGGTTTATATGTTGATAGAGCGCTGTGTCTGCCGCACTCTGTGCAAGGCTGGTGGTTGAGTAGGTTAAGCTTCCCAGAAAAAGGGAGCTGGCCAGAAAAAGAGCGTTGATCAGGAGGTGTATAAATGCTCGAAAGGTTGGCATACAGTTCACCTGTTAGATTGAAACAGCAAGATTCGCGGCCATCCCTGGCCGCGAACCGCATCAAAATATTATGGCGAGATCACCCCTTAATAAGACTGGCCTGAGCACTTGCCCGTTTTAATGTTAAAGTTGCCACACTCTATGGGCGCCATCCAATCCGCAACAATATGCTTGCTGTCAGGTAGAAAGTCGGTCCAAGCATCACCAATGACATTGCCTTTCGTCTGCCAAACAATATCGAACTGACCGTCGTCTTGGATTTCACCGATGAGCACCGGTTTGGATAGGTGGTGATTTCTATTCATCACAGCAACGCCACCGGTTAGGTTGGGGGCTGTAATACCGTACATCGCTTGGCGTACCGCGTCGATATCGGTTGTACCGGCTTTTTCGACGGCGTTAGCCCACATGTTGAAACCGATATAGGTGGCTTCCATAGGGTCGTTGGTGACTCTTTTTTCACTGTCGACAAATGTTTGCCATTTATCTATAAATTGATCATTGAGCGCATTGTCTGAGCTCATAAAGTAGTTCCACGCGGCGAGATGACCCACAAGAGGGGCTGTATCAATGCCGGACAGCTCCTCTTCGCCCACGGAGAAAGCCATGACAGGTATCTGTTCTGCGGCAATGCCTTGGTTTGCCAGCTCTTTATAGAAAGGGACGTTGGCGTCACCATTGATGGTGGATATGACGGCGGTCTTCTTGCCTTGAGCGCCAAAGGCTTTTACTTGTGAAACAATGGTTTGCCAGTCAGAGTGGCCGAAAGGCGTGTAACTGACCATGATGTCTTTTTTAGAGACGCCTTTCTCTTTAAGATAGTTGGCTAAGATCTTGTTGGTGGTGCGTGGATAGACATAGTCGGTGCCGAGCAGCGCAAAGCGTTTCACGTTGCCGCCCTCTTCGCTCATAAGGTAGTCAACGGCCGGAATCGCTTGTTGGTTAGGCGCGGCGCCGGTGTAAAAAACGTTTTTGGAAGACTCTTCGCCTTCGTATTGAACAGGGTAGAATAGGAGGGTATTTAGCTCTTCAACAACGGGAAGAACAGACTTTCGTGAGACCGAGGTCCAGCAGCCAAAAATAACGTCAGCCCCTTTTTTCTCTACCAGCTCTTTTGCTTTTTCAGCAAAGAGCGGCCAATTGGATGCGGGATCAACGACGAGGGGCTCAAGCTTTTTACCCAATAATCCGCCTTTTTCATTTTGCAGATCAATCATCATTAATACAGTATCTTTGAGCGTGGTCTCGCTGATGGCCATGGTGCCCGAAAGTGAGTGAAGAACGCCCACTTTAATCGTATCCTCTTTGGCGGCGAGCTCGTAACTGAAAAAGGCGGTCATGCTGCTGAGGGTTAAAGCGAGAAGGTTTTTTTTAACAGAGCGAGAGGTGATATTGTCCATAATACAGTTCTCCATGATGCAAAAGTCTGCTGTTAATGATCGTTAATATAGGTGCTCAATGAGATGGCAGCAGCAAAGATAATGCCACTGCTTACTGCTAAGTCTGATGACTTTTCGTTTTTTGCATTGATGCAGGTTGATGCAAAGGGATTTTTAGTGCTAGGTGTGCTTTTGGTGTTGAATATGGGTGCGAAACGATTGATCGTTAAGCGCCTCTGTTCGTGTTAAGCATGCCTGCATCAATAATATAACCAGTAATATCGGCTATTCCAATACCCTCTTTCATATTGCTGAAAACAAAAGGCGCGTCTTTACGCATTTTTTTGCTGTCTCTCGCCATGATGTCCAGGTCGGCGCCCACATTTGGTGCGATGTCGATTTTGTTGATGATGAGAAGGTCTGAGCGAGTGATGCCGGGGCCCCCTTTGCGTGGGATTTTGTCGCCTGCGGATACGTCAATCACATAGAGTGTTAGATCAGAAAGTTCGGGGCTGAAGGTGGCGCTTAGGTTGTCCCCGCCGCTTTCGATAAAGATGATATCTAAATGAGGGAATCGTTGCTGCAGTGTTTCAACGGCATTTAAGTTGATGGATGCATCTTCTCTAATGGCGGTGTGTGGGCAGCCGCCTGTTTCAACGCCGATAATGCGCTCTGAATCAAGCGCTTGGTGGCGTGTTAAAAATTGTGCATCCTCTTGTGTGTAGATGTCGTTGGTGACAACCGCCAGTTCATAATCGTCTCTAAGAGTTTCGCAGAGTACTCGAGTGAGCGCTGTTTTTCCTGAGCCTACTGGGCCGCCGATGCCAACGCGCAGAGGTTGTCTGTTTGGGTGGTTTCTATTTTCAGAGTGGGGCATGGGGATACTCCTTTTTTTCAGTGGGATGTTACGCTGATTTGATTATAAAGAAATTAAATAGAGAAATTAAATAAAGCTATTAAATAAATAAAAGAGGATGAAAATCGGAGGGGGTTTGGGGCTGAAAAAAGGTGCTTAATCTCTAGGAGCGAAACAGCCTGCAATACTGCTCTTCATGGTTTGCTGATGCGATGGCAACAGCGGGTAAAGATTGTCCAATCTGTTCCAGTGTGATCTCTTTAGCGTCTATACAGACGCTTTCGATGGTCGGGATCAGTGTTGAGAGGTGGGTTTGACATTCTGTTTGCCCGAGCGCCATCAGCTTTGTTGCGGCGATGATTTGGTTTTCAACCCAGCTCCAGCAGAAGCCTTGTGCACCATCGGTTGCTTGGATTTTCCAATATTTGCACGCTGCAGCAAACAAGGCGGGTGGGCAGGGCGTATTGTCGCACTCCGGTGGTGCAAGCTCGGGTGTGAGTTGTTTTAAAAGGGTGCGCAGAGCTTGGTCGGTGTGTTTTGCTTCGGCTCTTAATTCGGACGATTCGCGTGAGGCATACCAGTGTGCGCAGAGTGTTTGCCATGCGGTTTGTGTTTGCTCTTTTGGATGTGCTGTATTGATCGAGAAGGCGCGGTAGCTGTGAAAGTAGATGGGCAGCTCGCTGTAGAGCCAGCTCTCTTTCAGTTGCCCCTCGATCCAATGCATAAGTGTTTTGCTGTCTGTTACCCATTTTTGCTCAATGGCTTGTTCGAGCCCTTGCGAGTAAGCAAAGGCTCCAATAGGAAGCGAGGGGCTGGTCAGTTGCAGGAGGCGAAGTTGGGCGTGCATGGATGGGCTCGCTCTGTCCGTTCATTCTGTTTGAGTTTGTTACTTGAGTTTGACTAATGCCCGTTCAGTTGCGGCAACGGTCTGTTCAATGTCCTCATGGCTGTGAGCCGCTGAGACAAAACCGGCCTCATAGGCTGAAGGCGCTAGATAGATGCCTTCATCTAACATGGCGTGAAAGAAGGTGTTAAAGCGCTCAATGTCGCACTTCGAAACCTCATCAAAGTTATTGATCTCACTCTGATCGGTAAAAAATAGGCCAAACATTGCACCCATGCGCTGTGTCGTGAGAGGGATGCCCACTCGCTCTGCGGCGTGTTCTATACCTTGGCAGAGCGCAGAAGTTTTGTCTGCAAGTGCGTTATAGAATCCTGTTTCCTGAATCAATTCCAATGTTTTTAATCCAGCGGCCATGGCTATGGGGTTGCCAGAGAGGGTGCCGGCTTGATAAACCGGTCCGGTCGGAGCGATCTGCTCCATAATGTCGCGCTTACCACCGTAAGCCCCCACAGGCATGCCTCCGCCGATCACTTTCCCGAAGGTTGTCAGGTCAGGGCGAATAGAGTAGATCGATTGTGCGCCACCCAGAGCGACTCTGAAGCCGGTCATAACTTCATCGAAAATTAAGACGCTGCCGTATTGATCGCAGCACTGTCGTAGTGTGTCCAAAAAGTGTTGAGAGGGTGGAATGCAGTTCATGTTACCTGCTACCGGTTCAACAATGACGCAGGCGATCTCATCTCCATGTGTTTTAAATAGGGCGGCGACCTGCTCTGGATCGTTGTACCGTAAGGTGATGGTCTCTCTGGCAACGCTCTCAGGAACGCCTGCGGAGCTGGGTACACCGAGTGTGAGTGCGCCTGAACCGGCTTTGACCAAGAGTGCATCAGCATGTCCGTGGTAGCAGCCTTCAAATTTTAAAAGCTTGTTTCTTTGAGTGTAGCCACGCGCCAATCGAATGGCAGACATGGTGGCTTCGGTGCCGGAGTTGACCATGCGCACCAGGTCAATGCTGGGTACCAGCGACTTAATGGTTTCAGCCATCTCTGTTTCGATGGCGGTAGGTGCGCCAAAGCTTAAGCCCTGATCACATGCGTTTTTAACAGCGGCAATGACGTCTGGGTGAGTGTGCCCTAAGATCATGGGGCCCCAGCTGCCGACATAGTCGATGTAGGATCGATTGTCCTCATCATACAGATAGGCTCCTTTTGCGGACTTGAAAAAGCGAGGTGTACCCCCGACGCCTTTGAACGCTCGAACAGGTGAATTCACACCGCCGGGAATGGCGTGTTGGGCTTGGGAAAACAGCTGTTCGGATTGGGTCATGGTGTATTGTCCTATAAAAGAAGTCGCTGGGTTAATCTAAGTGAGTACATATTTACGCAGAGGGGATGATCCTCTGCTGAAGTGCGCGGCAAGCGCTTGTTATGTCATTAGTATTCCAGATTGCGTTTATTACAGCAACCATGTCGGCACCCGCAGAGATGACTTGGCTTGCGTTATCAGCCGTAATGCCGCCGATGCCGATGACTGGTGTTGAAGGCCAGCGTTGTTTGCAGTGGGTTATGGTCTGTAGCTCTGCAGCAGGGGCGTCGGGCTTGGTTATGGATGGGTATAGGCGGCCAAAGGCGACGTAGCTTGCATGCCGTTCTATTGCAGTGGCAGCAAGGGCTAAGCTGTTGTGACACGTGATGCCGATCAGTGCGTCAGGCCCCAGTGCTTCTCGCGCGTGTTTAAGTGATCGGTCTTGTTGGCCGAGATGAACGCCGCAGTTAAATGCTTTGGCAAGGGCGAGCTGATCGTTGATGATCAGTGGGCAGTGGTAATGATCGCACAACGCTTTCAGTACTTTTATCTCCTTTTTCTGCTTCTCCAGTGATGCCTGTTTGTTTCTATATTGAAGGAGCTGTATTCCGCCTTCCAGCGCCTGTTCAACCGATGAGGTCAGTGTTTTGGTATCGGGCAGCAGGGCTGCATCGGTAATGGCGTAGAGGCCTTTAAGAGGGGTTAGTTTGCTTGGTGCCATTGAGATTGCTGCTCTTGATTACACCAGAACAGGCGTTGAGGGATCAGTTGCCCCATGCCGAGGCGCTGTCCATGTTTGATCGATTGCCAAGTAAAGGATTGAGCTTGCCGAACAGCGTTGATCACCTCGGTGCCGTGTGCGAGATAGGCGGCGGATGCTGCTGTCAGTGTGCAGCCTGAACCGTGATAGGTGCCTTCGCAGCGTGGCCATTCATTACTGGCAAGTGCACGGCCATGGCCCCAGAGTTTATTGGTTAGGGTCTCGGGTTGGTTGTCAGTGTCGGTGATTAAAACATGAGAGCAGCCTTTTGCCATAAGCTCATTGGCGCACGCGTCGATGGAGTCCGCTTGTCCGGCTAAAATATGCGCTTCGCTGCGGTTTGGGGTGATCAGTTCAACGTGCGGAAGAAGCAGTGTCTCAATGGCATTGAGCATTTTGGCATTCGCCAAGACCGTGCCTCCGCCAGCACGCTGAATGGGGTCAAAAATAACGGGTAAGTGCGGGTAGTCTTGAATCAGTGTGTGAAGTGCCTCAATGATTCCGATGCTGCCAAGTAAGCCGATCTTGATGCACTTGACCGGCATATCTTCAAGGATGGCGCGTGCTTGAGCGATGATCATAGTGGATTCTACGGGGGTAACATCATGAACGTTGTGTGTATCTTGAACGGTCAGCGAGGTGATGATGGGTGTGGCATGGCACCCTAAGCTGGCCAGTGTCTCAATATCGGCTTGGATGCCAGCGCCTCCCGTAGGGTCGAGCCCTGAGAAGCAGATAACTACGGGTTTGTCTGAAAGTGTTTGAGTCATAGTAATAATCTTTGGATGAACGAAGTCATTCGTCAACTTTTTTATGGCCTTAAAATGGTTTTACAACAGCAAGTATGACGGCACCGATTAAAAGAACCACAGGGATTTCGTTGAATATTCGATAAAACGTATCTGAGCGGTGGTTTTCATCTTTTTGAAACCGCTTCATATGTGCGCCACATACATGATGATAACCAATCAGGAGTATCACAATGGCCATTTTTGCGTGGAACCAGCCTGAAGATTGATAGTAAGGCCAGTTGAGAATGGCGATCCAGGCGCCAAAAATAACTGTGGCCAACATGGAGGGCACCATAATACCGAAGTATAATTTCCGTTCCATGGTTTTGAAGCGTTCAAGGCTAATGGGGTCGCTTGACATGCTGTGGTAGACAAAGAGTCTTGGAAGGTAGAATATGCCGGCAAACCAGCAGATCATACTGATGATGTGAAAAGATTTTAACCAAAGCATGTGAGTTTCCTTATAGAATGGGTTATCGCATGAGAGGCATGCGAATGGTCCGTGCTGCACCAGAAGGTCGGGCAGCGAATCAGTAAATTATTGATAGTGAAGAGTACGTTAGGAGATGGTTGTGGGTCAATATGCTCAGGGTGATGGTCAGAAAAAAGATCAGGTGGGTCAGGTCAACAGTAACATTAAGGTGGGCATTGTTGGAGGAACGGGGTATACCGGCGTTGAGCTGTTAAGGTTATTGATTGGGCATCCTCATGTTGATCTTCAGTTGATCACGTCGCGCTCTGAAGCAGGTCGGCCTGTCGCATCCCTTTTTCCCTCTTTAAGGGGGCTGATTGATCTGGCGTTTTCTGAGCCTGATGTGAAGGCGCTTTGTTCGTGTGATTTGGTCTTTTTTGCAACCCCTAATGGCATCGCCATGCACCAGGTGCCAGAGTTATTGGATAAAGGCGTTCGAGTGATTGACTTGGCTGCTGACTTTCGCCTTAAAGAGGCCGATGTTTGGGAGGCTTGGTATGGCGAAGCTCACGCCTGTCCTGAGCGGCTTGCAGAGGCGGTCTACGGTTTGCCCGAACTAAACCGTAGCGCGATAGCAAAAGCGCGCTTGGTGGCTAATCCGGGCTGTTATCCGACAGCGGTCCAATTGGGCTTACTCCCTCTGTTGAAAGCCGGTGTGATCAATGCTCAAGGGGTTGTTGCAGACTGTAAGTCGGGTGTCAGTGGTGCGGGGCGTGGTGCGAACGTCGGTACATTGTTGTGTGAAGCCAGTGAATCCTTTAAAGCGTATGGCGCTGCTGGTCATCGTCATCTTCCTGAGATTGAGCGAACCTTGTCTGATGCTCTTGACCAAGCAGTAGGGCTGACCTTTATTCCGCACTTGACGCCTATGATCAGGGGGATCCACGCAACACTTTATGCGGACCTAACAGCAGATCATAGCGAAGAGGCACTGCGTGCTATTTTGGGTGAGGCGTACCAACAGGAGCCCTTTGTTGATGTGCTGCCACTGGGTGAGCATCCGGTGACTCGCTCTGTTTATAGTACGAATATGTGCCGCATGGCCCTTTTTCGACCACGGGGTGGCCAGAAGGTGGTGGTGCTCTCTGTGATTGATAATTTAGTAAAAGGGGCTGCAGGGCAGGCTGTTCAGAATATGAATCTAATGTTTGACTATGCTGAAAGGGAGGGATTGAATATTTGCCCGGTTGTACCTTGATGTTTACGTGTTGTTAAGCTTAAGGGTTAATAAAGAAAGTGTCCTATTTTCTTTCGGTTACTGTGGTAGACCAGTGCACCGAAAGAGGTGGGTTTAGGCATGAAGGAAATATTGGAGCCTGTAATCTTGGGAGTAGTATAAATGCATGCAGGATCTAGCCAAGGTGGCGATAAATTAATAGTTGTGCCCTATCGGCCAAAACGAAAGCTGTGGATTTTGCTTTTGCTGGTGTTTGGCTATCTGTTTGTTGCGTTTTCGGCTTATCTGGGGGGGCAGGCTGTGGCTTTGCAGCATGGTGAGTCAACGCTGGATCGTGCCCAGCAAGAGGAGCAGCGCATTCGGTTGATGCGTGCAGAGAAGCACGCACTGCAAGAGCAGGTGGCGATTCACCGTCAGCATGTGGTGATGGAGCAGCAGGCGCTAAGAATTGTAAAAAAAGAGAATAAATATCTGCAGGAGAGAATATCGGAGTTGGAAGAGCAGGTTGCCTATTATCAGAGAGTGGTCACGCCTGACGCGAGTGATAAAGGTTTGCTGTTAGGTCAACTTGAGCTTGAGAAAACGGTGGAGGCCTCGACCTACCAGTTCTCGCTTCACATTGTACAGGTTTCAGGTGTAGGCCGTGTGGCAGGCTATGTTGATTTAACCATTTTGGGAACAGAAGCAGGGCAAAAGAGAGAATATAGCCTGCATGAGCTTAATGCCAA
This sequence comes from Gammaproteobacteria bacterium, assembly GCA_038124075.1. Classification (GTDB taxonomy): domain Bacteria; phylum Pseudomonadota; class Gammaproteobacteria; order Pseudomonadales; family JAYPBG01; genus JAYPBG01. The sequence goes on along the minus strand of JAYPBG010000099.1, from coordinate 332 downwards.
GGTGAAAACAAAGGGTATACGCGTTGGCTTTCGAAATTTTCAAGCATTGATGGATGTAATAAAATTACCTGAAAGATTTCAGCCGCAGCAGGTGGCTGTTGAAGCAAACCTCTTGGAGGGTAAGCGAGTAAAGCTTCGTCGCTTATATGATTGGCGCATTAAGGAGAGCGTAGTTGATGTGGAAAAAACAGAAAAAAAATAATCCAGCGGCTGGGTGTATTGAAACCTTGATCACGTCCGGTGTCACCATTGAGGGGGATATTCACTACAGGGGTGGGATTCAGATTGATGGCACAGTCAATGGAAATATTATTGCTGAGCCTGAGTCGGAT
>JAYPBG010000098.1:5798-10867 GCA_038124075.1 Gammaproteobacteria bacterium | reverse complement strand
AACACAAGAAGGCGGCGTGAATTTGAGCAATCTATTTCGCGCCAGCGACTATTTAGGTGATTTTTATGGTTATACCAAGCCCTTTGAAGGTGCTCTCGAACGGATTGAAGAATTTAAAAGCGATTTGAGGGCGCTGGAATGATCTTGTCAGTAACAGCAGGTTGGCGGAAACATGCTGTCGTATTTTTTGAATGATTAAAGCTCGGGTGCTTTTAGTTGATCGCTATGCACCTGGAGGGCGGCTGCCAAATGAGGGTTTGATGGGCGTAAATTCTGGGTCGTCGTGATTTTCCTCTTTTTTCTCCTCGATAGGTTCAAGTGATAAGGATAAGCCGCTGTTGCCGGCTGTAGAAGGAGGAGGAGAGGGGGGTGGGTTTGACGACGGTTCTACGCTCTCTTTATCTTCCTGGTTTGCTCTTTGAGTGGCTGCGTTTGGGGTCTCAGGCGCACCTCCAGGCATGCCATTTTGTCCTTTTTCAGATAGGCTGATCTGTAAGCGTAAGTTGTTTTTTGAGTCTGCATTTTTTAAGGCGTCATCAAGGCCTATACGGCCTGCTTTGTAAAGCTTAAATAGAGCGGTATCAAATGTCTGCATCCCTTGTGCTTCAGATTTCTGCATCACCTCTTTTATTGAGTCAGCCTCACCATTTTTGATGAGATCACAGATGCGTGGTGAACCGAGTAAAATCTCGACGGCCGCTGCTCGCTTTTTATCAACGGTAGGGATCAGTCGTTGTGAGACAATGCCGCGTAAATTGAGTGATAGATCTAGAAAGAGCTGTTTGTGGCGCTCCTCTGGAAAGAAGTTTACGATGCGGTCAATGGCTTGATTTGCGTTATTGGCGTGGAGTGTTGAGATGCAGAGATGCCCCGTTTCAGCAAAGGCAATGGCGTGCTCCATGGTCTCAGCCGTACGGATCTCACCAATCAGAATGACGTCGGGTGCCTGGCGTAGGGTGTTTTCCAGTGCGTCTTCATAGCTGTCGGTATCGGTGCCCACTTCACGCTGATTGACAATGGACTTCTTATGGGCGTGTACGAATTCAACGGGGTCTTCAATGGTAATAATATGGCCGCTGCTGTTTCTGTTTCTATAGTCGATCAGAGAGGCGAGTGAGGTAGATTTTCCAGAACCGGTACCGCCTACAAATAGGATTAACCCGCGCTTTTGCATAATGAGTGAGGGAAGAACGGAGGGTAGCCCTAAAGACTCAAAGCTTGGAATGTCGACTTTGATGGCTCGAATGACCATGCTGACTTCATTACGCTGTTTAAAGATATTGACCCGAAACCGACCGACTCCGGGGCGAGAAATGGCTAAGTTCATCTCTGGTTTGGCTTCGAAGGCGGCGCGCTGTTCAGCGTCCATGAGTGAGTCAGCAATAAGCTTAACCTGCCCTTTTTTTAGGGTTTCACGGCTGAGCGGGAGCAGTTTCCCCATTATTTTGCAGCTGATGGGCGCGCCGGTGGTTAAAAAGAGGTCGGATCCATCTCTTTTCACCATGATGTTTAAGAAGTTATCAAGTTCCACGAATAGGTAGCCTTGTGTTATGCATTGTTCTCTTATTCATCGTTATCTTATTCTTTATTATTATAGACAGTCTGGGATAAAAAAACGCCGAGCATGTGGCCATGCTCGGCGTTTTTTCTTACCGTTCTTGCTGAGCGGTATCACTCAACCACTCAACCATTCAAGCTCAATCATTCAAGCTCTTTAACCGCTTGAATCAGTTCAGAAGCAACCTTCTGGCCATCACCATACACCATATAAGTGTTGTCTGAGTAGAAGAGTGCATTTTCAACACCGGAGAAGCCTGTGCCTTTACCACGCTTAATGACAAAAACATTCTCAGCTTCATCAGCATTCAAGATGGGCATGCCATACAGTGGGCTGGTTTTGTCATTGCGAGCAACCGGGTTGACAACATCATTTGCACCAATAACCAGGGCAACACTGCTGGTGCTGAACTCGTTATTGATCTCATCCATATCAAAGATTTTATCGTAGGGGACACCCGCTTCTGCTAGGAGAACGTTCATGTGCCCAGGCATACGGCCGGCAACGGGGTGAATCGCAAACTTCACGGTGACGCCACGCGCTTCCAGCAGTTCAACCAGCTCCCACACTTTGTGTTGCGCTTGAGCAACCGCCATACCATAACCTGGAATGATCAGCACCTGGTTGGCAAAGGCCATAGTGGCAGCAGCGTCGTAGGCGGAGCGCTCTTTCATGCTGCCTTCAATAGCTGCGCTTTCTGCATTGTCATCACCGCTTGAGCCTACACCCGCCAAGAAGACGTTGGTGACAGAACGGTTCATCGCTTTGGCCATGAGGTGAGTCAACAGGGCGCCTGCAGAGCCGACAACCGTACCGGCAATGATCATGGCGGCATTTTGCAATACATACCCTTCAAAGCCTACGGCAAGACCGGTGAAGGCGTTAAAGAGTGAGATAACAACCGGCATATCGGCACCGCCAACAGGCACCGCGACAAACGCGCCCAGAACCAATGCCGCTAGGAAGAAGAGCACGATAGGGAAGCTACCGCTGGTATTGTATACCCAAATACCGAACAGGATGGTTGCCACAAGAACGCCTACGTTAACCAGGTGTTGGTTGGGTACGAAGGAGGCGATCTTGGTTCGACCATCGAGTTTTGCCCAAGCGATTAAGCTACCGGTAAAGGCGACACAGCCGATGAAGGCACCCAGCAGCGCAAGAATGGTGACGTCACTTCCGAGAGCGTCTGCTATGCTTGAGTCGCCTCCAAGGGCGTTAATTTTGCTTGATGCGTGGAAAAGTTCTACAGCAGCAATAGCAGCAGCAGCGCCACCACCCATACCGTTATAGAGTGCAATCATCTGAGGCATATCGGTCATGGCTACTTTTCGGCCACTGTCCCAAGCAAAGTAACCGCCTACGGCAATGGCGATGATCATAAGCAGGTAGTTTTGCATACCTGGGTGGCTAAAGGTTACAAGGGTGGCGACAACCATGCCGACACCGGCCCAGATGATCCCGCGTCGTGCGGTAACGGGGGAGCTCATCTGTTTGAGGCCTAAAATAAAGAGTACTGCAGCAGCGAAATAGCTTAAGTTAATTAATCCGCTCATGGTTATGCTCCTCCTTTACTGCTCTTGAACATCTCTAACATCCTTTCGGTGACAACATAACCCCCAACGGCGTTGCCAGCACCGAGCAGTACTGCTAAAAATCCGATAACTTGCTCTAGGCCAGACTCTGCTTCGCCAAGTGCAACCATAGCGCCCACCAGTACAATACCGTGGACAAAGTTTGAACCCGACATCAGCGGGGTGTGAAGAATCACGGGGACCCGTGCGATCACTTCGTAGCCGGTGAATGCGGCCAACATAAATATATAGAGTGCGGTGTAACCTTCTATCATAGTAATTACCTAACGATAACGCGTGTTTTAAAAATGTTTTAAGCCTGGACGAAAAGTGATGATTTTCGCCAACTCTTTAAACCCATATAATCAGAAAACCAGATGATTGAGATGTTTCTCAGATCTAGCGGCTGAGCGATTACGCTGTTTCAGTCGCTGAACTGGTTTCAGATGCTTTGGCGTTGGGCTCAATACGCTCTCGGGTGGCCTCGTGTACGATTGCACCTTGGTGAGTCAGCGCGCTTCCGGTGATGACTTCATCTTCCCAGTCCAGAATAACCTTGCGCTCTGCAGAGGCGTCGCCTCCCTCTTCTCCTTCCTCTTTTTGGATAATAAGGTTTAAGAAGTTGAGTAGGTTTTTGGCGTACATTTCACTGGTGTGGGCCGCCAGTTGGCTTGGGATGTTTTTAGGTCCAAAGATCAGAACGCCGTTGTGCTTAACTTCTTTGCCCAATTCGGTCAGTTCGCAGTTGCCGCCACCTTCTGCAGCGAGATCGACAATGACGGAGCCAGGCTTCATGCGCTCAACGGTCTCTTTATCGATGATTTTTGGAGAAGGGCGACCTGGAATGGCTGCTGTGGTGATGATGGCATCCGATTTGGCGATATGGCGAGCCAGAACTTCGGCTTGCTGAGCCTTCTCTTCTTCGGTCAGGTCGCGAGCATACCCGCCTGAACCGTCGGCAGCGACTTGGGTCTCGATGAATTTTCCACCGAGTGACTCAACCTGCTCTTTGGTTGCGCTGCGCACGTCGTAGGCTTCTACGATGGCGCCAAGGCGTTTAGCGGTTGCAATGGCTTGCAGGCCTGCAACACCGGCACCAATGATCAGTACTTGAGCAGGGCGGATGGTGCCTGCTGCAGTGGTCAACATTGGGAAGAATTTGTTGGACATTTGTGCCGCGATGACGGTGGCTTGATAGCCGGCCGCCGATGCTTGTGAGCTGAGTGCGTCAATGGCTTGTGCACGTGAGATTCTAGGGACCAGCTCCATGGAGAAACCGGTGATGTTGCGCTCTTTTAACGCTTTAATCGGTGATGCTTCACCATAGGGCGCTAAGAAACCAAGAACAATGGCACCTTCTGGGTAGGTGCTGATCTCTTTTTCTGTAGGTGGTTGTACCTTGAGTATAATATCGGCACCTTTAACGGCTTCAGTGGCGTTAGCGGCAATGGTTACGTCGCCAAACGCCTCATCCGTGAGCCCAGTATCAAGGCCAGCACCGGTTTCAATAATTACTTCCACGTCCATTTTTTGTAACTTTTTAACTACATCGGGGACGAGCGCGACGCGCTTTTCGCCCGGTGTAATCTCTTTAGGTACAGCCACCTTGATGGGCATAGTCACTTCTCCTCTAGAGTTTAACTATTTCTCTTTCTCTCTATTCTCTATTGCGGTGAGCACATTGCCGTGAACACAATAGAGATGCTTAAACTATCTCTAAACACGCTCATACGCTGTTGGCTTCTCAACCCGTCTGGGCTGGGCGGCTTTCAAACGTTGACGTGTCATCCAGTTGTTCAGTTTCTGCTGTTCTCATCCTATCTTTTTAGGTCTTCATATCGTCTGTATCGCCATACCCTCAGCAGCTGACCTTAAGGGTTTTCAGTATCCGTACAGTCGGCCTACAAAGATGGCTTTAAATATGAGGATCTAATGAT
>JAYPBG010000098.1:0-5788 GCA_038124075.1 Gammaproteobacteria bacterium | reverse complement strand
TGGATAGATCAAACAGAAAAAACGGGGCACTATTAAAGCGTGTTATGGCAATAAATGGAAGTCACTTCCGCGGCTTTAAGCAGAGAAATTGGGTTAAATGGTGACTGGATGGTGCTCTAGCGCGTGCCTAGGAGGTTAAGTGTGTATGAAAAGTACACACTTATGCCGATATTGATCGGTGTAGACCGCTCAGCTCTCAGCTACCTATTGATCAAACGTTCGATAAACAGGTAGCTTCTTGAACGGATTAGAGTGAACGGCTTAAAGGGTGGGACGAGTGGTTAGCTTGGTTGCTTAACGACACGTAAGTAAGGCTTTTGTTCGTCCCAACCGTCAGGGAAGAGTGATTTAGCTTCTTCATTGGAGAGGGCGGGTACGATGATGCAGTCATCACCCGATGTCCAGTTTACGGGGGTCGCCACTTTGTGGTTGTCGGTCAGCTGTAGGCTGTCGATAACGCGCAGGATCTCATCAAAATTTCGGCCCGTGCTGGCAGGGTAGGTGATCATTAAACGGATGGCTTTATTGGGGTCAATGATAAAAACGGAGCGAACTGTCAGTGTATTGTCGGCTTTAGGGTGAATCATGCCGTAAAGGTCACTTACTTTTCGGTCACCGTCAGCCAGCAGCGGGAAGTTAAGGGTTTGCCCTTGGGTCTCTTTTATATCATTGCTCCACTCAGCGTGGTCAGGCAGGCCGTCTACAGAGAGGCCGATGGTTTTTACGTTGCGTTTCTCAAATTCGGGTTTCAGTCGAGCCACTTCGCCGAGCTCTGTTGTGCAGACGGGGGTAAAGTCTTTTGGGTGGGAGAAGAGTACGGCCCATTGGTCGCCAATCCATTCGTGAAAGTTAATGGTGCCTTCTGTGGACTCTTGAGAGAAATCGGGTGCGGTATCGCCAAGTTTTAAATGGGTCATGATGGAGGGCTCCTTTTAGTAAGTCAAATAGTAAGTCAAATAGGTAAATAAAACTGAAAAAATGCACAGTGTTTGGCTGCTTTTTTACGAAAGCTTCTTTGACCATATTGATCATAAAGGTTTGGTCTTTAGAGTCAATCGTGAATACACGTTTAATGCACTAATATATGAGTATTAATACATGAGCATTAAGGTGTGAAAACAGGGTTAATAGTTCTCGGGCAGAGGTTTTTTGATCTGAATCTGTTTCTTCTCAATCTGCACATAGCCGCCGGAGGTGAGGTCTTTCAGGATGCGAGCCACCATCTCTCTGGATGAGCCTACACGGTTGGCAATCTCTTGCTGGGTCAATTTTTCTGCAATAATCTGATCTGCTGATTGGTTGGAGAGGTCGCTCAGCAGCTTTCGAATCCGGCCATACACATCTTTCAGTGCTAAGGTTTTGACATTATCGGTTAGCTCTCGGACACGTTTTACAAGGTGTGACATAAGAACGCTGTTAATTTCCGGGTGTTCGCTGCGTAAATGGTCGAAGTCTTTCTGGTGCAGCAGTTTGAAGGTGCATTTTTCTGTAGTCATGACGGATGCTGAGCGTCGCTCATCGTCTAGAAGGCCCCACTCGCCGAAATAGTCACCAGGTGAAAGGTTGGCAACCACAAATTCACGACCATCCTCATCGCTTAAAAAGACCTTAACGCGGCCTGAAATAAGTAGGTAAAGGGAGTTAGAGATATCGCCTTCATTAATTATAATGCTGTTTTTGGGGTAGCTTCGGGTTGCGGACATCTGCTCTATGGCGACTAAAGTTTGGTCGTTGAGCCCTGCAAAGAGTGAAATATTTGCTAATGTTTCCATGGTGGATTCCTACCTGTCTACTGTTCTATTGAAGCGGTCACTGGTCGTCATAGGCTGGATGACTGTTATGGACACCATTATGGTCAATGATTTTGGTTATAGGAAGTTGTTAGGTGTGATAAAGATGAAAAAAAATGTACAGAAAGGTTTCAGTGGAGTACCCCCATTTTCAATCGGTCCTATTATGATGGATATTGAGGGAAAAGCGTTGACAAAGGAAGATCGGGCGCTTTTGTCCCATCCGTTGGTGGGGGGGGTGATACTCTTTGCTAGAAATATTGAGACCCCTGAGCAGGTGGAGGCATTGTTGGCCGATATGCGTTCGGTCTCTCCAAATACTGTTTTAGCGGTTGACCAAGAGGGAGGGCGTGTGCAACGCATCAAAGAGGGGGTGACGAGATTGCCGCCGTTGGCTGCAATAGGTGAGCGTTATAGCCATGACCCTGAGGCAGGGGTTGCGCTTTGTAGAGCGTGTGGCACGCTGATGGCTTCAGAAATGTTGGCGCTGGGGTTTGATATCAGCTTTGCGCCGGTTTTAGATATTGAGGTCGGTGTGAGTGAGGTCATTGGGGATCGTGCGTTTGGCTCAACCCCCGAGCAGGTCATTGAGCTGGGGCGTGCTTATATCGAAGGGATGCAGGCCGCAGGGATGGCGGCGACAGGGAAGCACTTTCCAGGGCATGGGGGGGTGCGGGCGGACTCTCATTTAGAGATGCCTGTTGATGAGCGGGAGGCTGAACAGATTTTGGCGTGGGATCTGCAGCCATTCAAGGCATTGGCGACCCTGTTGCAGGGGGTGATGCCTGCTCATGTGATCTACCCCAATGTCTGTGATCAGCCGGCAGGGTTTTCAGTCCATTGGTTGCAGACAGTGCTGCGTCAACAGCTTAACTTTGATGGGGTCATTTTCAGTGATGATTTGAGTATGGAGGGGGCGAAGGTAGCGGGTACCTATTTAGATCGAGCCGTTGCAGCCTTGAAGGCAGGGTGTGATATGGTGTTGGTCTGTAATCAGCGTGAAGAGGCTGTGGCTGTTATTGAGGGGTTGCAGGCAAAGATGGATCAACCTTGGCTGGTCGATGCGATACGTGCAGGGCAGCCGAGATTAAAGCGTCTTTTAGGCCGCTCTCAATACCGTTGGTGTGACTATCAGCACGCTCACGATAGGGTGCAATTAAAAGAGCGTGTTGAGTCTATTCAGGCTTAAAAGGGGATGGATGAGCGGTTTGTTCAGAGGTTTATCGAGAGGTTTGTTAAGAGGTTTGTTGAGAGGTTTTTAAAAGATGGACAGTTGGCAAGAGTGGTTGAATCCGCTGCAATCGTTGGTGGGTGAGTGGTGGATTGTGCAGGTCTTTATGGTGGTATTGGTTACCTTGATGGCCAATATGCTTGTCAAGAGGGCGTTGGACCAGGTGGCTCAGCGGTTACAAAAAACTAAGAATCTATGGGACGATGCGTTAATTTCAGCCTTGCAAAAGCCGGTTACGTGGATGGTCTGGTTGGTGGGCTTCTCGGCAGCGATCGAGCTCAGTCGTGAGGTCGCCGATAGCCCTCTGCTGACGCTGATCGAGCCGGTTAGAGATGTCTTGGTGATTTTGATTTTAACCTGGTTTTTTATTCGCTTTATTAAAGAGTCAGAAAAGAATTTTTTAGAGGACAACAATAAGCCGCGGGATGCAACGACCATTCATGCCATTGCAAAACTCTTTAAGCTCTCTGTGATGATTACGGCAGCGTTAGTGATTTTGCAGTCACTGGGTTACAGTGTCTCGGGTGTTTTGGCCTTTGGTGGTATTGGGGGTGTTGCGGTTGGTTTCGCCGCAAAGGATCTGTTAGCGAATTTTTTTGGTGGCTTAATGATCTATTTGGATCGGCCCTTTAAGGTGGGTGATTGGATACGCTCTTCTGATCGTGATATCGAAGGTACCGTAGAGGAGATTGGGTGGCGGCTTACTCGAATTCGTACTTTTGATAAAAGGCCTCTGTATGTGCCTAACTCAGTGTTTGCTAATATCTCTGTAGAGAACCCTTCACGCATGAGCCATCGACGCATTAAAGAGACGATGGGCATCCGTTATGATGATATATCGGTCTTGACAAAAATAGTAGCCAATGTAAAAAAAATGTTGCAGAATCACCCTGAGATTGATGCCACTCAAACATTGATTGTCAATTTCGATCAGTTTGCGCCAAGTTCGCTGGATTTCTTTATCTATACCTTTACAAAAACAACGGATTGGATCAAATACCATGATGTTAAGCAGGATGTGTTGGTAAAAGTAGCCGATATTGTCGCAGCCCATGGGGCTGAAATGGCCTATCCCACATCGACCTTGCATGTGATACCGAGTGATGCTGCACGCTCGAGTGAGCAACCTGCGAGCAGCGCCTAATCATTCAAAGCGGGTCATTCAAAACCTACGTTCTTTAGTATACGTTCTTTAGAGAGGAACTGAAAAAGCCGATGGAAGATGTTGAGGATATTCGTCTTGTGATGCAAGAGGCCGACTGCCTTGTCAGTGGGGCGCGTGTCGAGCAGGTCTTGGATGTGATGGCGGCTGAAATCTCTGCGGTGTACCAGGATGCCAATCCAATCATTCTCTCTGTGATGCGGGGCGGTATTATTGTCTGTGCAAAACTGCTGGAGAGGCTTCAGTTTCCATTAGAGCTCGATTATATTCATGCGACACGATACCAAGAGGGTATTGAAGGGGGGGAGCAGATTGAGTGGCGCGCGCTGCCTGGCTTGGATGTAAAAGGGCGTGACCTTCTGCTGGTGGATGATATTCTCGACGTTGGGGTGACGCTAAAGGCGATACTGGCTGCACCTGAGCTGCGTGACGCTAAGAGTGTGAGAACAGCGGTTTTGTTGGATAAGCAGCATAACCGAAAAATTGATCCAAATTTTAAAGCCGACTTTACAGGCATGATGGTTGAAGATCGATATGTCTTTGGTTATGGCATGGATTATAAAGGGTATCTGCGTAATGCTCCGGGCATCTATGCGGTTAAAGGCTTATAAAAAAAGCAGGCAGCGTGAGCAGAGGCAAACAGAGCGGGTGTTATGGGCAGTCTGAACGATGACAAAAAAATTGAGTATGCAATCATTGGGGGAACAGGTCTCTGCCATTGGCCGGAGCTAGAGCATGTCGCTCTGTATGAAGAGAGTACGCCTTATGGAGTGCCTTCCGCGCCCATTAAGGTCGGTTTATGGCAAGGGGTGCGCATCGCCTTTCTGCCAAGGCATGGTGAGGCGCATACTGTGCCGCCACATGCGATTAATTATCGCGCGAATGTTTTCGCATTAAAGCAGCTGGGTGCCGCCTCTGTTATCGGTATTAATGCGGTCGGAGGGATACATGCAGAGATGCTTGCTGCTGCTCACTTAGTTGTTCCTGATCAACTAATCGATTATAGCAGTGGGCGCACTTCAAGTTTCTTTGATAAACCGGGTGATCCCCTGAACCATATCGACTTTACTGAGCCTTATGATGAACGTGTGAGAGTTGCCATTAAGGAGGCGATTGAGGCCTGTGGTTTTGCCTATTCCAGTACGGGTACATATGCCTGTACCCAAGGGCCACGGCTCGAGACCAAGGCGGAAATTAGACGTTTAGAACAGGATGGGTGCGATATCGTAGGCATGACTGGTATGCCAGAGGCGGCGCTTGCACGTGAAGCAGCCCTTCGGTATGCCAGTTTGTGTATTGTTGTGAATCCCGCAGCTGGGAAATCCAATCAACTGATTACATTAGATGAGATTAAGAAGGCGATGGCGATGGGTGTAGAGCGCGTGAAAGCGGTGGTGGGTCAACTACCGTCACACACCTCAGTCCGTCAAGCGTGAACCAGCCTTCTACGGCGACCTAATCTATTCTGGGTGTTGGGTCCGTTTTAGGGTGTCCTTTTTGGTTTTCTTGGTGTTCCGTATTGGCTAAAATTTAATCTAGACAGGCAGGTGGGATGTCTGTAGAATTCATCCCTATCATTATTAGATAGCGCGATAGGTTGTAACG
>JAYPBG010000097.1:0-10937 GCA_038124075.1 Gammaproteobacteria bacterium | reverse complement strand
CAATTGCTATGCGCTGCTTCTCTCCACCCGATACTTTCAACCCACGCTCACCGACACGTGTTTCATAGCCCTTTGGCAATGAAGCGATGAACGACTCAAGATGCGCCAAATGAACGGCTTCTTCTATTTCTTCACGGGTTGCTGTGGGTCGACCATAGAGTAGATTATTATAGAGCGTATCATTAAAAAGTACGGTATCTTGAGGGACAACGCCTATTGCCCTTCTCAATGAATCCAGCGTTATCTGTTCGAGCGGTTGCCCCCCAATGCGAATGTCACCATTTTGTGGTTGATAAAATCGATAGATCAAGCGGGCAATCGTCGACTTCCCAGCCCCGCTGGCGCCTACTATCGCTATTTTATGTCTGGCTGGTAGAGTAAAGCTAAGCTGCTTAAGAATGGGGCGCGCTTCATGATACGAAAAGTTCACTTGATCAAACTCAATGGCGTGTTCACCTGGTGACAGAGGCTTTGCATCAGGGTTATCTTTTATCTGTGGCTCAATGTCCAAAATATTATACATCGCTTCAAAATCAGCCAGTGACCGCTTCATTTCACGGTAAATCATACCCATCATATTTAGAGGAATAAAAACCTGAATCATATAGGCGTTTAACATCACCAAATCGCCCAATGTGAGCGCGTTAACGGCTACATCTTTAGCGGCCAACCAGAGCATCACTGTCATGCCGACTGATATAATTGCCACTTGCCCGCAGTTGAGCGCAGCTAAACTCATATGATTTTTAATTTTCGCTTCTTCACGCAACTTAAGCTGTTCGGTATAGAGTTTGGCTTCATAGGCCTCATTATTGAAATATTTTACCGTTTCAAAGTTAAGTAAGCTGTCGATAGCGCGTGTGTTTGCCTGGCTATCAATCTGATTGGCTTTACGAACAAATCGTGTCCGCCAGTTGGTCACAATAACTGAAAAAATAATATAAGCAACAATTGAACAAACCGCGATGGTGGCAATAGAGAGATTAAAGGTGACCAGCAAAATCACCGTCACCAACGTCACTTCGAGTAAAATGGGTATAACACTGAAAACAATAGCCCGAAGTAAAAAGCTGATTGAGTTCGTTCCGCGCTCAATATCGCGTGACAAGCCACCGGTCTTACGCGAAAGGTGATACTCTAAATCTAAGCTATGCAGATGTGACAGCACCTTGACACCAATGGCTGAAAGTGTGCTCTCCGACACGCGACTGAACACAGCATCTCTTAGCTCGCCAAATAATACCGCCGAAAAGCGAAAAATTCCGTAGGATACAATTAAGCCTATAGGGACCAGCATCAACGCTTCCGCTTCGGTCAGTGACTGCAACGACTCTAAGCGATCAACAATATACTTTAGAAGAAGTGGCACTAAGACATTGGCCACTTTAGCCAGTATCAGGAAGAGAAGCGCAATTTTTACACGTTTTGGGTGATTAAGTATGTAGGGGATCAGCAGTTTCAGTGCGCGAATATCGGCAGAGCCCGTTGGTGCTGAATATATCCTATCGTGCATGGTACAACCCTTTATCTTTTCATCAAATTTGATTTAATTTAAAACACGACCACACTTATTTAAACTGCTTGATATAAGGGGAACCTATCCAGCCCACTTATTATAGCAGTTTCTCCATTAAGTAAACACGGCTTCAATATCCGCATCGACCGCCGCTCTAAAAAGCGGCCCCCAATCAGTGGTCGCACTGAGATCTGCCAGCATGGCATTCACACCCCACTGTAAGCGGTTTGCAAAGAGAAAGTCGGCAGGCATTTTTAGTGAAAACCTATTTTTATTCTCCCACAGCAGTAAGCGGTTGAGCTCACTCAAATAGGCTTGGTTGTATGTAAAAGCCTTTTCAGATAGAAAGGGTCTGTATAAAGCACGCATCACCTCCCAGTGAAATGCCCGGTCAAACCTCTTATCATGTCCAACGATTCCCATCTCGCTGATCCCTGAAAAGAACTTTTCTGATTCACCATCCAGTGTATAGCGTGCTATCCGTTTCCAGATATGCATCATTTCAACATCAAATTTTTTCACACAACCAAAGTCGAGCATGGTGACATGCCCCTCTTCTGAGAAGAGGTAATTACCTGGGTGTGGATCGCCATTAAAAAAGAGGTGTTTAAATATTGAGTTGAATGTCACTCTGAAGATCGTCTCTGCAGCGCTATTCTTTGCATCCTGTGTTGCCCGCTGACAAAATGTCTTAAAATCCAGTGCATCAATATACTCACTGGTTAACACGTGGCGACCACTCAGGCGTGTAAGCAGTTTTGGTACCGTCACACGTGGATCGTTTAAGAGTAGAGCACGCACCCGATGCTGATGCATCGCTTCAAGTTCATAATCACACTCTTCAATGATGCGTGTTCTTAACTCGAGTGCAATTTCACGCCCATTGGTCGGCATGCCTGCAAACATCACTGAAAAAAAGCGGCCCACCAGTGCCAAGTCGAATGTCATTAAGCGCTCTATATCTGGATACTGAACTTTAACCGCGACAGGCTGACCGTCCACGACCGCGCGGTGCACTTGACCTATTGAAGCAGCCGCGAACGCCTCCTCGTCAAAAGCATCGAAGCAGCGCTCAAGCGGTTGCCCTAAATCAGACTCGATGACTGAACGCGCCGTTTCAAAAGGCATGGCCGTACTGCTTGATTGTAATCTGGCCAGTGCCTCTCGTGCAGGCTCCGGAAGGTGCGTACCTAAATAACTTGCCATCTGCCCGAACTTCATCATCAGGCCTTTCATCTCATCAAACTCATTCGCCATCTGTACGGCAAGCTCAATCGCTTTCTCTGGATTTTTGGCATCCATCTTCAACATCTTTTTTGAGGCGCCCATGCCAAACCGGGCACTCATTTTTAACGTGGAGATTGCACGCCCAAAGCGACTCAGTTTTAATGGGTGGCGCTCTTTTTTTGAATCCTCTTTATTAACACGCGTGTTCTTCAGGGTAGGCATACGTACTCCTTAAGAGTTGCACAGGTCTATTCACCTGTTATGATGAGAGGGTTCATCATAACAGATTACGGTTAACGACTAAACTCCTCCTTCACCTTAGGCAGTGGATGCTCTTCTTCTAAAGAGATGGACGCTCCGCTGTTTTTTATAATACGTATATGTTTACGCTCCAACATTCTAGGCTCGCACACACCGCAGGAGTGCGCAATGAGCCCTACCCCATAAAGCAATTTTTCAGCGTAGTTTTTCACTCGAACGGCTTTCTCCTCAGCCACCAGGCCTCGTTGCAGTTCCGATTTATGCGTAGTAATGCCCGTTGGGCAGCTGTTTTTATTGCACTGAAGTGCCTGAATGCAGCCCAGAGAAAACATAAAACCTCGAGCGGAGGTCACAAAATCTGCACCTACCGCCAACGCCCAAGCCACTCGGCCAGGCGTGATCAGTTTACCCGACGCTATCACTTTAATCCGATCACGCAGAGCGTATTGCATCAACAGGTTAACAATAAGCGGTAGACTCTCTTGCAGCGGCATCCCCATATAGTCCATTAAAGGCTGCGGCGCTGCGCCTGTACCGCCATCGGCGCTGTCCAACGTGATAAAATCAGGCGCGCTTTTCTCGCCTCGTCTGTGTATCTCTTTAAATAGGTCATCAAAAAAAGAAAGCTGACCTACAACCATTTTAAAACCCACCGGTTTACCGCTGACGTTTCTAATTCGATCAATCATATCCAATAGGTCATTAACGCTCTTAATATCCTCATGCCCATTAGGGCTGATCGAATCTTGACCTACCGAGATCCCTCGAATGCGTGCAATCTCCTCGCTCACTTTAGCACCAGGTAAAATACCCCCTTTGCCAGGCTTGGCCCCTTGACTCATTTTGATCTCAAACATCTTAACTTGCTTATGGGCCGCAATGTCTCTTAGTTTTTCATCACTCAGTGCGCCTTCGGGTGTGCGCACACCATATTTTGCCGTGCCAATCTGATAAACGATGTCACAACCGCCTTCAAGATGATAGGGTGATAGCCCACCCTCACCTGTATTCATCCATATACCCGCCGCACGCGCACCATGAGACAGCGCTTGCACAGCCGGCTTTGATATCGCTCCAAAGCTCATACCCGAAATATTGATAATGGACGATGTGGTATAGGGGATTTCACAGCTGCATGCACCCACGGTCACCGGCTGCGGTTCAGCAACCTCCTCGGTCAGTTTAGGAAAGGGGCTGTTTAAAAAGATGACATCCCCCGTGTGATTGAGTGGGCGCGTGGAGCCGAACGCAATGGTAGTATCTACTTTTTTTGCGGCTCTATAGACCCAAGATCGATCCGCCCGGTTGAACGGCAGCTCCTCTCTGTCCATCGCAAAGAAGTATTGCCTAAAAAACTCCCCTAGGTGTTCAAAATAGTAGCGAAAGCGGCCTACAATCGGGTAGTTTCTACGTATGGTCTGCTTAGTTTGAGTAATATCAATCAAGTAAATAACCAATAAGACCAAAACCAACAAGCCTAATATGAACAAAAGGGTCAATGCACCCCACTGAATGACTGACTGCGCAAGTTGTTGAAGCTCCGTCATCTCTCACACCTCCTTTACAAACGACTTTTAGGCTTTATTTATAGCAAAAGAGTCATCACCCACGGAACAGGATTGAAACATCTCTAGAACGAGCAAATATTGATCGACTTTTAGCGAAAACAGACCTTTTTACATATTATGGCATATTGCTTTTTCATAACGATTTCGCAATAATTGGCTGCACTGGCTCGAACAATGTTTAGCCAGCGTATATCATTTCATAGTTTTAATTGATCAACTTATAAATAGGGATAAGAAGTATGTACCCAATAGCAGGACCACTAAACCAGTTTATCACGAGAACATCTGAACTCTTCGCCAAGAATGGTTCAGCCCCTTCACAAACACAACTTCTCCTTGGTGCCGGCTCACTGGCCACACTAGGCGCTGCCTATATTGCAGCAAAAGCAACGGGCCTTTTTGGGTATATGAGTCAACCTGCCACATCACGTCATCTTGATCAACAATCCAATGATCCTATCGCTCAACTAAAGCAAGAGAAGCCCCACTTAGGTAATGATCCTAAAATGCTACAAATGTTAGCAGGTCTTCGAAAGGTAAAGGAATCATATAACCCTAAGAAAGAATTTTCAGCTTTTAATGAAACATACATATCTGCTAGAAAAAATCTTAATCAGGGAGTTAAAATTCGAGAGGGAAGAAAATCGTTTCCAAGCAACAACCAGGAGATCCTTAACGCAATAAATAATCTTAAGCCGGCCTCTGATCGCGCTTAAAAGCACAACAACATCAACAGTCTCGCGATACTCTGCTAGAGCGTTCGTTTTTTAAGACTGTCATCCTGCGGTTATCCAATCCTGTTTATACACAACGATGGATAACCGCACACCCTCACTACAGAACATATCAATATTAATCTCCCTCATTCTCAACTTTTTCCATATTTTCTTTTTTCTATATATACCTGATGCGGTTGTGCGATAGACGCAACAACGGCACAATACTTATCAAGCTGTCATACTCGTTCAACCAAGCCGTGAGGTTACAATATGCAAGGCGCCATTTCACATAGAGGTGATCATCTGACACAATTTTTTGATGCAGTGTCCACGTTTACCGATGGCTCTAATACATCACTCATCTTTTTTGATACAGTCGAATCATATTATGAGCAAGAGGGTCTCAAAAGCATACATTGCAGGGTCGTGACGAATACTAAAAACATGCTCTCACCCCTATTTAACGCCTCACGACTCTCCGCCTATAATGGTGAGGACCGTACTTTTGACACCCCTTTTAGGGCCATACCAGCAAGCGCTGTAATTATGGGAAAAACATCCGAAGGGCGATCCGTTGAGCTGATTTTAAACGATCCTAATGTTGTTTCGGTGCAGGAGCGCCACCCTATATTAAAAACAGATTGGTTTTCAAACCAAATAACCAATGCCGATCTGTCTCGAAAAATATCACAGCTCATGAGCTTCTGTATCGAGCACTATGGTGAGGATATGGAGCCGAATACAAAGGCGCTTTTTTCCATAACAGAGCCGTACGGCGAGTACAGTAGATACCTATTGAGATACGTAAATGATGCATCTATAGCAATTGCATTGAAAACTCACTTGACTCATTTCTGTCAATTCCTCTCGTTACTCTCCCTTGTAGAAGATCGATCTCAAAAAAAGGATATGTTTGCACTTTTTCCTCCCCTTGAACCGGAAGAGTATCAATGTATGGCGGGTACCGATGAACGTCTGAGAAATGGTGCCAAAAGAGTATTGGATCAACGTCTATTGGGGCGCTCTGGCGAATCTAACCTTCTGGAGCATCTAAATCACGCCATCATAGAGCGGTTCAACCGTTATGTGCAAGACATAATAATAGAAGAAGGCATTCTTGCATCCACACACAGTCACTACCACATTCACGTCGTCCCCTGCTTAAGGTATATCCTAGGCTTGAATAACGACATGGTCGCTGACCCTTTCTATCGCATGCCCATTCCCTACATAAAATCAGAAACGGCCTTTCGTATTTTAAATGGTTTTGAAGGTGATATGAATCGTGCTTTAAGCGATGTAACCGCTACCTTTGATGAACACATTACCGTACTAAATGACAACCTGCATCGATGGGTTCAGAGTGGTTTGGCTTCTGATCTGGAGGCCATTGAAGAGTGTGAGCTCATAAAGTTGGCACGGGAAGTGGATCAACAGTTTTCTGTGACAGACTTTTCCGAATGGAACGATGAGAGCATGAAAATAGATCTAAACTATGTACAGTTTGAATCCGAGCTCTTTAACTGCTTAAAGCGCTATGCGCGCCCTGTAGAGCCTCGTACTCTACGTTATAAAGATGCATTTTCCAATCCAGATAAAGTTGTTAAATACCTTGTCTCATATGACCCAGAAAAAGTCAGTCAAGAGGTAGATCTTCTGTTTTCAATAGCCGAAGCGTTTCGCTATTCAAGCCCAATTGATACGCTTACTATAATTTTTAAAGCAGGAGATGCTCTGAAGTCTATTGCCACTGACCCAAACCCTATTATGCGGGCTAATATTCAGCTTAAGGCGGGAGGCATGAGTCATCAACTGGATAAATTACAGAGAATTTCGGATCGAGTGGAAGCGTTCATTTCATTACCACAGGCTAAGAGTCAGGGTGGCTCTACTAAAAGAGGTTTAACGGAGTATTTTAAGCGAGCCAATACCCCTAATGCACCCTGCGATGATAGCGCACTTTTCAAGGAGCTTGTTGACAATTTTGCCCCTTTTTCTCTGTTTCAAACCCTTTTACCCAGCGATTGGCTTTCAAAAGACCATAAGATTCCAAAGGCGGTGTTTCGCCATCCCCAAGCTGAAGAGATCATCTCTTTTATACTCAGTCATAAGCACTCCAAAGATGTAAGAAAGCTATTTAATGATAAACACTTTACTTTTGCTCATGATCTTATAGAGAAAGGGGAGCTGGGTTTGCTTAAGGTTTTTTCAGAATTTGGACTTAATCTTAATGAATTCGATGCTCAGGGCAGAACACCGGCAAAACTTGCAGTGGATAGAGGTGATTTAGCGGCGTTAAAGATTTTAGTTTTAAATGATGCAGCGCTCGATTTTTACAACATGGGTATCCTCACCAATATCGCATGCCATGCCGCTCGTCATAATTTAGAAGATGTGTTGGTACTGCTGCTAGAGAACGGCTGCTCACTAGGTCAGGCAGACGGCAATGGAAAAACACCCAGTTATCATGCTGCAGAACATGGGAACCTAGGATGCTTGAAAAAACTGGTTGAAAAAAATTACCAAAGATCCCAGGTAGATCTGGGGAGGGTTGATAAAAACAATATAGCCCCCATCCTGATAGCAGCAAAAAATGGCCATAGAAGCGTCGTTGAATTCCTGGCACAGTGTGGCGAGTTAGATCGTTACGATGATAGTGGCCACACACCCATATTTTGGGCAGTGAAACTTGGGCTCGTTGGGGCCATCGATCTTTTGGCTAAAAGCGGCGCATCACTCGACTGGATGAGCTCTGATGATGCTCACGAATCTTGGCTTCGGGTTTTTAATCAGCGCAATGCGGTTAATCTTATCGGTGTGCTTGCAAAGCATGGTGCGAATTTGAATAAAGCCGATATACTTGGCCAGCGTCCTTTACATATAGCTTTACAAAGTAATAAGCCGGAGGCAATATGTACCGCATTCTATAACAATGGCGCATCAATCTACTTTGATGAGTTTCACACCAATCCAATTTTGATATATCTTAATAAACTTGAAAACATACTGATTGATATGATCAAGCAGAATAAAAAAGAGGGTCGAGACAGTATTGATCAAATACACCCAATACCCTCTCCCTTTGAAAAGACCTTGATGGTGAAACGACTGAGGGGCGCCCCATCACTCTGTGCAAACATTCCAGCGACAGCTGATAAGAAAAGGTCTATGGAACTGCCGACGGATAGATCAAAATTAATTAGCCAACTAGGGTTAGATGAATGGGAAGGGTGTACGCCGATGATAGCTAACCTTCCGTCACTTTAGCTTTAATCAATGCCAAACTGACTCTTCCAGTCGGGGTAGAAACTCAGTCGATACATGAAGGCCTGTCACTTGTGATACTCGTACCGGCCTTCCATTATCATCGAAGTCTACAAGACCGATACCTGATTGATTGAGCAAACGTCGGCCATGTGCCATCCCTTGGAGTTTTCTTGGCGATACCCTTAGTCTTCGACGCCTGGTTAGCCAATTCAGTGGTGAGCGTGGTGAATACAGAACCCGATTAAGCTTATCCAAGATCACCAAGAGCTGATCAGGGAATGTGTTGCGTATCCCGCTGCTGCAAATCTGACATATCTCGGGGCCCTCTTTATTTCGCCACCGAATATCATAAACAAATGAGTAGTGAACATCGCCAGATAGAATGGTGAAAATTTTAGGTGTTTGTCGATGCCTAAAAATATTTAAAATGCCATTGGCACTGCCTGGATGCGCCATCCAATTTTCGGCATCGACCATTAATGGTTTTCCCAATAATGTAATGACTTTCTGAATCACTTCAATGAGCTTTACACCAAATACCGGTGCAGGTGAAACCAGTATGACGCTGGCTTTCCCTTTAATTTGGTCTTGAAGATCCGTGAGGCTCTCCCAGTCCATCAAGCCTGAAGGGCGCTCGGCGGATCTCTCTGATCGCCACCGCTGGGTTCGAGTGTCTAACACAACGAGCGGTGGCTCTGTTTCCCACTGAAAACCCCAATGCATACCCCGTATGAGGTGCTCAGACAGCTGCGTATGATCGTCACCACCAGGGGCTATAAGTGACTTTTTTAGGCCATCGAATAGTGAGTGAAATAGGGGTGGATTATTCCCCCACCCTTGATGGATCAAGTAGGCGATGAGGCCATTTGAAATGATACGGTGGGAGAGTGGGTGACCATATGCCGACTCTTCCCAGGCGCGATGTAGGTTCCAATCGTCAGATATATCAGGATCATCAAAGATCATCGCGACGGGTATATGAGCCATAAGACGCCTTGCTGACGATAAGCCTTCAATGAAATGCTCGACTCTTTTCAGCTCCGACTGGTATTTTATTCTCTCTTCTTGATCCAAGCTTTTGGGTGGTGATAATTCAACATGCGTCCAAAGCGTTGTGTACCATACCATCAGGTACATTGTCATGAATTCTGCGAGCGTGATCAAGTGATTCTTACCGTTCACCGTTGTAAATATCGGCTTTTTTTTACCTGAGAAAAAGAGTGAGTCTTGATCCTGGGTGGGCAGCAACCTATCGCGCCGATATAAGGCAGGCCTATCGTAGAGGTCGCTGCTGCTTTTAAGGGATTCATCTCGGAAGGCTTCGATACTCTCCGGTGGGAACCCTAACCGAGCGATCACTTGATGAATGGCATTAAGCATTGGACCCGAGACATCATCGGCGTAAATCTGATCTCCGCTAAAAACAAGTAGGTCAGGTACGGATTCACCCTGTTGCAGTGCTTGATCTATTTTGCAGTCAGCGAAGACCAGACCATCTTCAGTATCAGTATGGGGGTTACGACACGACCCATGCAGTACCTGCCGAACTTTCTGCGGCACCTTAAATGAGGGTAACGACCTACTCGGATAGTGCAGGTCGGACGGTAACACGGTTGCCCAACCGTGATTGTCTTGAGTGAGTACCTGGTAATTGATCTCTGTCTCAGTCGGCAGTGGCTCAACTTTGAGATCGACCAAGCCGTAATAGAGGGCGTCTGCTGCCTTAATAATACGGAAGCTGGTTTTATGGGCGATCGAGTTGAACACTTGATGAATAACCCCACCCTTTTCAGAGTATGAAAGCTCAATCTGAATTTCAATAGGGCGGCTCAACGCCATCCATATTGCCACTTGCTCTCTAGTGACTCGACGAAGTATGGGTCCTGCTAATAGATCAGGTAAGGGTTTCTTATTCATTACAATACAGTATCCGAAATTTCGTACGCATACTCAACAGGCCGTTACTCTTTATATTGACCGACTTGCACCAATACAGTTATTGTGTACCCATTCCCATCCATGAATCACATAAACTGTAAATAGATAATAGATAGCATAACAAGGACGTACTATGCAACAAATCACCATTACCCGTACCGGTGGAGCAGATCGTTTAAAAATCGTTGAAAAGCCTAACCCACACCCTGGACCTGGCGAAATACTGATCAAAGTTAAAGCCGCAGGCCTTAACTTTTCTGATATTTTAGCGCGCCAGGGCTTATACCCAGACGCACCGCCTCTACCCTGCTGTGTCGGTTATGAAGTAAGCGGTGATGTTCTCTCTGTTGGCAAAGGCGTCGATACTCAATGGTTGGATAAACCTGTGGCTCTTCTCCGCTTTGTTGAGGTTGTCACATTGCCATATAGAACATAGATTGC
>JAYPBG010000096.1:6634-10961 GCA_038124075.1 Gammaproteobacteria bacterium | reverse complement strand
CCCCTAATACATTTCCAGCGGTTGATCCCCCAACGATTCTAGCAGCAGGGTACCTCTCCCTTAAATGTTCAAAATGGTCCGGTATCATTAAATCAGGGTGTCCGAAAGCCAGGATGAGTTGAGCCTCATCTCCCGACTCTAATTCCGTTTTGGCCACTTCCCAGGTGTTGTTTTTCCATGCTAATTGTTCAAGTCTCATGCCTCCCCCTTAAGGTGATGTATCCCCGCTTTAGTGAGCACCCATATTGGCCTAACAGTGTACTTTAGTGTAGTATAATCAAGCCTTCTCAGCTAACCGCAAGAGACGTGGCACGGTTGGCCCTTATAACCGGAGTGCTTAGGTCGTTCTGTTGTTTAGATTGTTTGGTTCTTTTTTGGTTATTTTTTTTATAAGATATAAAAAAGAGCAGCTTGATATTATAATTAAAGAAGAACAAAAATAAAAATCTCTCTGTAAGGCGTGGGTGCGACATAACTTTGACATTTAAAACAGGTGCTTGCCAGAGCACTAGTGGCCCGTTTGAATGTCTTCTTGAATTTGCATTATGTGTGTGTTTGGATAGTTTGTTTGGACAGTTTATTGAGATATGACGTTTAATAAAAACAGAACCATTCGCCTCTATTTGCTCTCGATCTTTCTTATTGTGAGCGGTGTGTTTGCCGTTTTCCTTGCAGCCAATCTGTTCGCCAGTAAAAATACAGCATCCAAAATAGAGCAGATGCGCAATCGTGAGTTTCCATTGGTTCAGCAACTGCTTTTGGCTCAGCGTGATGTTGAGCAACTGAAAGAGCTGTTTGAGGATGCGGTCGCCTTTGAGAGTGACTTCCTTATTATGGAAGCCCAAGAGCACGCTGATAGCATTAAGGCACGTTTAGAGCATGTTGATGCACTGTATGATGGGGGCAGAGAAGACGTTGTTGTTTTGAAGAGTCTCTTGGAGCAGTACACACACCTTGGTGCGGCGCTTGCTAAAAAGATGGTGATGAACCCCAGTGACCCCGCCCAGTTCAACGAGAGCGCTGTCATCGCAAACGGTGTGTATAAGACATTAAGGCATGCGGTTGCAAATGAAGTTGAGCAGCAGCAGCGGCGTTATGCAGAGCACTTGGCAACGATCAATGAGGATTTCAACGTCAGCAATAGGCTGGCTGCGTTTGTGGGTGTGGCGTTACTGATGGTGCTCTTTATCTTTACGCGCACGATGGCCAAAAAGATTATGGCGACCATAAAGAGAACCGATGAGATCAAAGGTGCGTTTATGACCACGATCAGTCATGAGTTGCGTACACCGCTCAACGGAATTAAAGGGGCGATTGAGTTGATCGAGGGCGTATCGTCCAATGGAGAAGATAGAGAACTGATGGATGTTGCAAAAACGTCGGTCACTAAAATGGAGCATGTTGTAGATGATATTATTCTGTTTACAGAGCTCTCTTCGGGGATACAGGTCAACTCTAAATCGCCGTTCAATCTAAAGAGCGCGATCCAAGATATATTGGATTATGCATATGCGCAGAGTGCGAAAAAGGGCATTGCGTTTGAGTTAAATATGGCTATGCCGCAGGGGGAGATCGTCTGTGATGAGGGGAAGGTGGTTAAAATCGTGTGGCAGCTTTTGAGCAATGCCGTGCAATTTACTGAGTTTGGTGTGGTGCGGCTCAGTATTGAGTTAAAGCGGGAGCGCTTGGGGGGTGAGGAGCACTGCCTGGCGATTACGATTACGGATGATGGCCCTGGTATTGATGAGCATTACAAGGCGTCGCTGTTTCAGCCGTTTGAGCAAGGTGAAAAAGGGTGGAATAGGGCGTTTCAAGGGCTCGGGCTTGGGTTGACCATGTCGCTTAAATTGGTAAAGTGCTTGGGAGGTACATTGAGCATTAACAACCGGCCGGATACGCATGGTGTTATTGCGGCGGTGATGATACCTTGCGCGTTTATTGAGTCGGAATCTGAGTCTGCTGCTGCAGACGCCTCTTTATTGCCCACGTCAAGCGTGCTGGTGGTCGAAGATAATAGGGCTAACCAGATTGTTATCCAAAAGTTGCTTGAAAAGTTGGATCTGCCCAGTGAGCTGGCCAGTAACGGTGAAGAGGCACTTGCACTGATCAAGGCGCACCCGGATTTCTCCATGATATTAATGGATTGCCAGATGCCGGTGATGGATGGCTTTGAGGCAACCAAGGCGATTCGCGAGCTGGAAGGAAAGATAAAAGATGTGCCGATTGTTGCGGTGACAGCCAATACGCGCTCTGAAGATAGAGAGGCGTGCCTTAAGGCGGGCATGGATGATTTTTTAGAGAAACCTATAAAGTTGGGATCTGTTCAGGGTACGATCAGTAAGCATCTTAACAGGGATGTCAAAAAATAGAGACCGAGCTGCTGCTAAACATCAGCGCCACACATCAGCGCCACACATAGATCACTTTGACCGACTCATCGATATGCTCTTCACTGATGTATCCAATGGCGCTTGTTTGGCTCAAGATCTGCTCTTTAATTGCAGCGCTGTCTGACAGTTCGACAGGCAGTACCCCGTCACCGCTGAAGAGAAAGGCGGCGCGAAAGCGTGTTAATTTTGAGAGCTTAAATCCAATGGTCTGCTCATAAAATTGTTTATATATGTCACTCTCTCTGTTCTGATCAAGCACGCGTATATTCTGGTTGGTGCTGGGGAAGCGTGTGATGCGCCCAAGAAAGATTTTTTTTACCTCTAAATCGCTCAACGACTCAATAGGGTTGCTGGGGTTGACGATGACGGCAATGCCGCCCCAGCTGTTGGCGCTGGCCGATAGGGCGGCGATCAGGATAAAGAGCATTCCAAAAAGGGGGGACTGTGTGCATCTGTGCATATCGTGTTTATCCAAAAAGCGATGGTGGTTAGAAGCCAATGGAGATGGAGGATTTAAATTCGGTATAGTCGGCACCGGCGTGCTTGGCGTTCTGAGCCTCTGTGGAGAAGCGATCAAGCTCAAACTTGAGGTATAGATTTTTGTCCAGCATATAGTTCATGCCTAGGATGACGATGTTACCTTCGTCATCGTCAATCTCATCGTTGGGTTCCAGAAACTCATAGCGAACATAGGGCGTCAGCTGACTGGTCGTGTTATGGAAGAGCATGAGGGTGTAGGCGCTGCGGTCCAGCTCATCGCCTGTGACACTGTTTTCAACACGGCCCCAAACATATTCAAGCTCTAGATTAAGGTTGTGGGCAAGAGGGGACTCGAGTTGTAGGCCATAACTCTTCAGCTTAACCTCTTCTCCTGTTCCTGTGCCGTCAGCCATGGTGTCAGAGTATAGAGACAATCCGAGTCGAAGGCCGTCGAGTGTGGCGTAGCGTACTCTGGCATTAACGGCTTTGTGGCTGTTCTCATCCTCTTCGTAGGGGTTGACATCGCTTTGTGTATCACCGTTGGAAAGCTGTATGATGTAATCAATATTGGCCTCACCCAGATCATCGCGGCCGCGCAGTGCAATGCCGGTGTTCCAGCGTGGATAGAACCTCAGCTCGCTTCCAAATTTATTGTTTTTGTTTGTAGAGAGTGGCTCTTTTACCGTGAGGGTGGCGGGTTTGGCGGTATGGATCTCATTGTAGATGCCAAAGTGTGTGAACATTTTTCCTGCACGAAACGTGATGTGATCATTGATGAGGTACTCTGCAAACGCATATTCGACCGCAACATTGCCGCGATCATCTTCAGAGGCTGAACCGTGCTCCCAGGTGAGGTCGGTTGCAATGCGCAGTTTAGAGGTGGCTTGTATGTTAAACACCAGATCTAAGAGGTCGGTGTCGAGGGAGCCCGCCTTATCTCCTTTGTCATCCCCTGAGACCGTTTTTTCATACTCAAAGCTAAAGTAACCATTAAGGGTTACTTTACCCAGGGTGGTCGCATGGGCCGAGTGCAGCGAAAGCATCGAGCCTGTTGAAAAGAGCGATGAGGCGAGAAAGAGGGTGTTAGCTGAAGACCTAAAACGCACTGAGATTCACCTTGATCAAAATTGAAAATTGAAAATTAAATGAACACTGCACAAGAGTTACTAATACTTAGCACCTTATGAGGTTTCGTCAAGTTAGGGAACGTTAGGGACAGTTGGGGGGGTACGATGAAGCGCGCTCTTTTTTTTGATCGGTTCAGCGGTATCTCAGCGGTATTGGAGGCCAATATGAAATCCAGCTGTTTCCCAGGTGGCCTCATTGAGCTGGGTGAGAGCGATGTTGCCATTGGCATAGAAGAGTCGGTCGAGTCCTGCGTTGGTCCACCAGCGCTCTTTGCTGGCAGACATGTTAAGGGATAAGCGCGTTGACACTTGTCGATCATAGGTGGCACG
>JAYPBG010000096.1:0-6624 GCA_038124075.1 Gammaproteobacteria bacterium | reverse complement strand
CCAGTGCCCTCAGCGGTATGTTCACAGGAGAGAGGATGGGCGAAATCTTCTCGTAGATTCCAGTCTGCTTCGGCGTAATAATCGCTCCAGTGGTGCTCAAACCGAACGGAAAATCGCTCTTTACGGCGTGGTTGAAAATAGAGGTCGATGCCGGACCAAAACCCTTGCCACTCACTGTTATAACGACTGTCGAGCCCATCGAGTCTACCTCTGGCAGGTGTTCGGTCCTGTGTGGCGAGCACCTGTTGGCCGTTACGGATTCTAAAGCGCTGCGCACTCAGGGCGTAACCGACATGGCTCGACAGGGTCAGCTGTGCGTTGATGGGGGTTTGCCAGCCGACCGATGCCGTGAGGTGGCGTGTTGTTGAGCCGTCGGGGTCTGAGTAGCTGCGACTGTACTCGTCTGTTCTATTGTCGCTGTCGTAGTCGGAGTCTCTGATGCTGCCTTGGGTGACTACGCCAAACGCAGCAGAGGAGGCGATGATCAGGCCAGGCTCGCGTGCTTTGGGTGCCCACTCTAGGTTTAAGCCGGATTGCTGAATGCGAAGATCGTCATGAGAGAGTTCGGAGAGCACGTTGGGGGTGTCGTGGTTTGAAGGGGTTAAGCTGCCGGCAATGCTCCAGCGAAAGCGGGCGTGCTGAGTGCCTGCTAAGAGTGTGATGTTCGGTGTATCTTTTCGGGTGGGTTCTGTGCGGGTGGGTTCTGTGGTGGCGGTTTGAGCGGGTGAGTGGCAGAGTGTGCTCAGTGTGAGGAGTAAGGGAGAAAGGAGGAGGCTGCTAAGGGTCATCTGTACTGAAGGGTCCTGAAAACGTGTCAAGCGTTAGTGTCGATAGTGTTAATAATGATACCGTAATTGTCCTACAGCAACCAACACAAATCTATGATGCATCGACCCAATGAGTTTGGGTCGTTCAAGAGGCGTTGACCGCGAGGGTTATTTTGATAATGGATCTCGTTCCAATGACCAGGTTTTTAGGCGCCTATGTCGATAGCTGTTTCGGTGGCTATGTAGATAGACTGTTTAACGCATTAAGTTGTGCCTCGATTCTTGTGTTTATGTAGCTGCGCTCGTTCGGCAGAAGCTCTTGTGTTACTTCCAGTTGCATTATAGTAAGGTCTTATTCCAGTTCTTGTAATTTTATTTCTAATGTATTTATGGTGTTCCCCAGTTGTTTCGAGCTTGCGCTTTTGCTCATTAAGTTATTTAGATTGGATTTGGCGCTATCTAACTCTTTACAGATACTGTTTCTTCTTTTAATGCTTCAATCACCCGTTGTGACTGGTTGATGGTGCGTTCGATGGCCTCTACAGTTATGCTGTATCCTAGATCCTTTTTGTTACCATATTTTTTGTCACCATCTGGATATCTATTGCTTTCGCGGTTTAGATTTTCTAGTGTGTTGATTAGGTTTTCGCGATGGGTGCT
The DNA here is from genome assembly GCA_038124075.1 of Gammaproteobacteria bacterium. GTDB lineage: Bacteria > Pseudomonadota > Gammaproteobacteria > Pseudomonadales > JAYPBG01 > JAYPBG01. The sequence goes on along the minus strand of JAYPBG010000096.1, from coordinate 5,197 downwards.
AATGGTCTCTATTTTATCTTTGTGCTGAGACAGAGGGGTGCCTCCATCTGTTATCTTCGCGATGTTACAGTCCAGCCGGTCTTTCTCTGCAGTGGCTTCAGATATCAAGCAGGCAAGGCCGGGGTCGGAGGCTGCCGTAAATGCCTCACTCTCAAGCGATAAGGATGACAATGACGATAACGACTCTAGTGGTGATGATTCCAGGATATATTCGCGAACTATTTTATTATAACTTCCTTTAGGGTAGCTGTGTTTAAGTTCGTCTATCTCTTTTGTGAGCATTGCTTTTGTAAATCGGTTTTCGAACTCGAAGCCTTTTAGTCGATCGGTTGTAATATTGGTTATAGTATTTAAGTGCTTCTTTAGGGTTGTGCTATCTGCATCCAAAAGAGTTTTGAAATTAATAGAGACTTTGGTAGGGGTGTGAGTAATAATTTCTTCATTTCCATCTTTTACGGTGTAAAATTCTATCTTTGTCAAGAAAGGTTTTTCATTATGGAAGTTGTTGTTTGTGTTGAATTATGCAGATTTTATTGATTTATGCCCAGTGGAGGTTGCGCGGCTTAGGAACTTAGAGGGTTTTATGTTGAGTAGCCTCTTGAAGATGCTTTTTTTGGTGTTATTCTGCGATGTAGGGCCGTTGGCGCCTCTATTTGCTGATGCTGATGGATTGCTGTTATTTCTGATAGAGGGCATGGCTCTTTCTCTCTCTCTTTGCTCTATTGTATTGTTATGTGAAATACTGATTTTTTGATAAGGGTATTATGCCAGTTTGATGCTCTATTTTGTTTGAAGTTTTGTTGTGATTTTGTAACTCTGGTAATGTATTATGGTAACGAGCAAGAAGAGAGCAAGAGGAGAACGAATTAAGAAGGGCGCCTATGCGCCCTTTCGAAGATGCCTCGGATGGAGGCATTTGAGTAAGTAAGGTAAATAAAAGCCAGAATGTCATAAGGGCGACGTTAGTCGCGGCACTGAGCCTCCTCTCAACCATTCCTTCTTCAAACATGAGGTTAAAATAGATTATGGGCTTCTCTTCTTTGCCCCTATTATCCCCTCCGCTGTCTTTAACTATAGCCAATGGGTGTGCATTTGCCATGGATGGGTGGCATTTTGATAGAATACTCTGTTATAAAAAATCTGTTTTTATGCTGGTTCTCAGTTATATGCGCCTCAAGCACCGATGTGATGCAGTGCACATCCGTTTTTCTTGAGAGCGTATAATTAAAAAAATAGGGCCGGTTTAATATTGTCTTTTCTCCTTGTGTTTTTTTTATGATTTTTAATGTGTTTTCCTCTCTGTTGTTCTCTCTGTTGCTTCCTCTGTTGTTCCCTTTTTTCTGTTTTTAGGTGAAAAATGGAGTGATATAGGCGTGACAATAGGATGCTGTTTGTGATGTCGGTTTGAAAGGTTTTTGTGAAAAATATCGGAAATTTGACGAATAAAAAGAGCGTTCTTCTCTTTTATCTGTCAGGCTTAAAAACCCTATTTTTTAGGTGAAAATCTTTTTTCACTTTGTAAATTTCTTTTTCTATTGTTAATAGGAGTGTATTTTTTAGGCGTTTGTATATGGGTTTTTTGTTGGTTTTTTTGGGGCATTTTGCCAGGGCCTGTGGTGCGGTAAAAAGAAGAGGGATAGAGAAGCTGGGTCGTAAAAGGGTCATGAAAGAGAAGTAGGTAAATAAGAAAAGAATATAAAGGCTTATAATGTAGGGTGTTATTGTAGGGTGTTACAGGGTTTTGGATTTGGTTTTTTAGTTTTGTTTTTTAGCTTAATTTTTTTGTATTTTAATTTAATTTAATTTCGTTTAATTTTATAGAGTTGAGGAAATAGAGCAATGCGAGCATTTTTGAATAGCCTCTTATTGATCACCATGTTAGGAATGGTTGTCAGTTGCGGTTCAGGCGGCGGCGATGACGGTGGTTCGACAGGTACGGATAATACAAGTGGGGATGGCTCAGGTGGTAGCGATACTGCCGGTGATACCGGTGGCGATACTGGGGGTGATACCGGTGGCGATACCGTAGCCGATACCGGCGGTGACACAGGCGGTGATGTGACGCCGACCACCACCAATAATGACCCAACAGCGACACTCTCCGTCGCATCGGGCAGCACCAACCTGAAGAAGGTGTTCACCTTCACAGCCAGTGACCAAGACTCGGGGGATACGTTAACCTGTTCGTTAACCCCAGGAAGCGGAATCACAGCCATTTCCGTCGGTTGCAGTGATGGGACCTATACCCACACCTACGACGCGACAGGCGACTATACAGCGACCTTGACAGTGAACGATGATGCGGATGGTTCGGGCAGCGCTCAAGCGGCGGTAACGGTTGCAGAAGCGGTGATTTCGGGCAGTGTGACCACCTTCAGCGATACCTCTGCGAGCAGTGTGATTCAACGCGATCTTCAGGTTCCTGTTGCCAGCTTTAATGTCTCTTCAGACCCCGCACGCTCAAGCTTCCTGGCGAAGGCACGGTTTGCCGCCAAAAGCACGATTGACCAAGAGAGTGATCTAGAAGCAGCACAATCCTATGTTCAACTCTTTCTCTTCTCAGACAAAGATGAGACAGCCCCCATTGCGAAAGTGATCACCGATGAGAGCGGCACCTTTGCGATCACCGGTCTGGATGCATTGGACTACTTTATTGAGCAGGGCACCTTAACGGCCAATGCCACCGCCGCAGAGGCGAATACAGCGCTGAACAATCTTGGGCCTACTAAAATCACCGTATTTACACCCGATACCGACCAGAGCGGTGAGCCGGTCTTACTGAAAATGCGTGCTATTTTCGATCCAGAAAATACCGACAGTGAGGGTAATCAAAAACCGGTTGTGGTAAACCCCTTGGTGACCCAAGTGGTGAATGAGTACATAGAGATTATTGATGATGCCATCGAACAGGCGACAACGGCCCTTGAGCAGGCCAAAGAGTCGTCGTCTGGGAATTCAATTTTAGTGACGGCGCTTGATGCGGCGATTAAAACCATTGCGACAGAAACCGCCAATTCGATCGTGAGCGCTGGTGTGAAAACCATTATTGATGTGGCTGAAACTCAGGTCTTTGAAGTGGAAGAGGGTGAAAGTGCTGCTGAAGTGGTTGAGTCGTTGAAACAGTCCATGGCGGTTGATCTGAGTGAAGAGGGCGACAGCTCATTACTGGAGACCGTGACCCAAGCGATTGAGAGCAGTGAAGGGGGTGCGGTCGATGAGAGTTTGGCTGAGACCTTTGAGGCGTCGGTTAACGTTGCGGAAGATGTTCTGACAGAAGAGGAGAAAGAGAGTGTCATCCGTACCGATGAGAGTGTCGAAGGCCTTCTATCCAGTGTCGAAGATACAGCAGCGCAAGCCAGTGCCGAAGCGGCCGAGAATAACCAAGACAACTTGACGGAAGCTCAAATTGCTGAGCAGGCGGCTGCGAATGCACTGCGACTGCGCGTCAGCTTAGAGAAGTTCTTTATGTCGATGGGCTTTATTGTGAGTGTGGATGTCAATGAGGCAGATACGGCGGCCGTTTTAGCCTTGGCGCTGGATATCCCACCGGGCTTTGAAAATGCCGACCTACCAGGCGGTAAAGGTGAAAAGCGTAAAACGCGCCTCTTTAAAGTGGGCAGCGATCCGCTTGATAATGACAGCCGTTATACCTCACAAGCGGACTGCTCTACATTTACGCCGGCTGCCGACGGTTCAAACCCACTCTATTGTGCCGAGCCGCTCGCCGATGTGGCGGCTGAGCTCTTGAGCTTTGCTGCAGTGGGTGAACAAGCGGAGGTCACATATGATACGAACGAGCTGTTGCAAACGGCGCTGGATGAGGCTGTGGGTCGCATTCGAGACCCTAATGAAACACCCACCGCATTTGACTATCGCTTAAATAAACGTGTTAATTTATACCATCGATTAAACCGACGTTTACAAGATTCACCGATCGCCTCAGAAGCGGTGATCGATTTGCTGGTTGAGAAGCGCGATGAGACGGTGACCTTTAACGTGGTTGCCGATGCGATTGCGAACAACTTTACTTGGGTCTCTGACGGTGTCACCTTAACAGACGATGGCATGGCGATTTATGACAATCAAGTGGCGCCACTCGAAGAGGGCTCAACACCGAATGCGAAAACCTTGGTCAATGGCTTGACCCTCTCCATACCCGACTCTGCGGTCGAAGCGGCGGATCAGCTGCTCTCCAGAGCGCAGTTCTGGGCGCAATACGCTTCAGAAGGGATCCAAGAGGCGCTTCACCAGGCGCGCGAACAGTATGATAATGATATCGGTTTAGAGGTTGAAGGCAGCTGTCACTATACCGCAGAAGGGGAGGTGAAACCGCCTTTCGATCTGCCGTGTGTACTGCATAACATCTACACCATCGGCTATGAAAATCTGGTCATCGGTAATGAGTCGCTCGGTCGTGAGCCGACACCGCGTTACGAAATTGCTTCAAAACGCCTGAAAGTGGGTATGACCTCTGTGATCTCAGGTGCTGAGCCTCCTCTGTTGAATGAGACGCTGGAAGGCACCACAGAGTTGGCGGTCACTTCGGGCCTCTTCCTCTTTAATTATCTGCTCAATTCTGAGTTCTTAATTGATACCACTCAAGGCTTCTTCACCGACTTTACCATGGCGTATGATGGTGATGATGAAGATGAGCTGGGTGAGACGGTTAAACTTCCAAACTACAACAACTTAAAATGGTTAGAAGCCAATGACGGTGTAACGTTAACGCGTATCATCGCGCAGATGTTAAGCGAAACCGAAGTCTCTAACGAAGCGGTGTTTGATACCGCAGCCGATGCCGCCATGCAGGGTTTATCAGGTCTGCCTGAACTGCCTGAGTTTAAAGAGCAGGATGAAGAGGATCTGGAAGAGCTGTTGGGTGACGCTCGTTCAGAAACCGTCTCTTTTGCTTGTACGGTTGAGCGTTATGACGGTACGGACCCAAGCAGTCAAGCGAGTGACTCTGATAATCTCTCTATTTCCGTGCTCTCTGCACTGTATGACCGTGAAACACAGACGGTGAAAACAGGGGATGCACTGACCGAAGGTGTGGATGGCGATTATTCACTCACCACCTCTGATCCTGACGAAGAGACCGGCGCAGTCACCTACACCTTCAGCGGTCTGGCCACCGGATATGATATTGGTGGAGCAAATGAGCGCTTTGGCCGTAACTACATTTTACGCTTCTCTATCC